>JANQIL010000012.1 GCA_028282245.1 Magnetospira sp. | reverse complement strand
GGCCATGGCCGGCGATCCGGTGACCGCCCACGGCTCGGGCGGCATGGTCACCAAACTGGCGGCGGCCCGCATCTGCCTGCAGGCCGGGTGCCGGATGGTGATCGCCGAGGGCCGGCGATCCAACCCCTTGCGCGCCCTGGCCGAGGGGGCGCGGGCGACCTGGTTCCTGCCACGGTCGAACCCGGCGCGGGCCCGCAAGCAATGGATCGCGGGATCGCTCAAGCCGGTCGGCGCTCTGTGGCTGGACGACGGGGCGGTGGGCGCCCTCAAGCGCGGCAAGAGCCTGCTGCCGGCGGGGGTGACCCGGGTCGACGGCGATTTCCGGCGCGGCGCGGCGGTGATCCTGCGCGCCCCGGACGGCCGCGAGGTGGGGCGCGGACTGATGGCCTATCCGTCGGGCGACGCGCGGCGCATCGCCGGCCATCGGACCCAGGATATCGACTCCATTCTCGGCTATCGCGGCCACGACGAACTGATCCACCGCGACGACCTGGCGCTGAGGTAACCGCGCGGTCCTGAGAATCGGTCGCTTTTCGATTCCGATGCCCGTAGACTTCGCGGCGACCCAACACAGAGGCCGGGGAGGATCCCAAGACATGAAACCGCTCGTTTTCGTCGCTGTCGCGGCGCTGGCCGTGACCGCCCTGGCGACCGCCGAGGCGCAGACCCAGCGCGGGCCTCAGGGACCGGGGTTCGGACCCGCCGGGCCCGGATTCGGACATCGCCAGGGGCCGGGACCGATCGGCCGGCCGGCACCGCAAAAAGCCGAAACGGAGCGGATCGTCGAAACCGGACTCGGCAAGCTGCGGGCCTTCGCGTCACGCAACCGGAACGCCGATCCGGCCGCCGTGATGGCTTTCGCGAAACGCGAGATCGAGCCTCATTTCGACTTCGCGCACATGGCGCGATGGTCGCTCGGGCCGCGCTGGCGCGAGATGTCCAGGGCGGACAGGGCCAAGGCCATCGGCTGGCTGCGCGGGCATTTCATGCGCACCCTGGCCCGTCATGTCGGCCTGTACGGCGACGCCCGGGTGCGGGTGCGGGACGCCCGATCGGGCCACGACGGACGCGCCGTCACCTCCACCGTGCCGGTCGCCGTCACCCGGCCGGACGGCCGAACCACCAGCCTGGAGTTTCGGTTCTATACCGGTGCCGACGGCTGGAAGATCTACGACGTCAAGGCCAACGGCCACAGTGCCCTGATGTACTACCGCAACGCGTTGTCGCCGATGACGCGCGGCGGAGGACCGCGCCGCGCGGTCCGTCCGGGGCCCTACTGATCAGCGTCGCCCTCACCGATATGCCCGCCATCATCGGCGCCAATACGCGCATCCACCGGCGGACTGGAGTTCCGGGGCTATCCCACGGCACCAATGAATCGGATCGGGCCGCCAGGCGCGAGGTTCCGCGGGGTGTTTCTCCAGGCTCCGCGCAAGGCGATTCCGGGATCAGCCGCGCAGGGTTCCGCCGGTCGCCTTTTCCACCCCGGCCACCACGCGGGCGGCGACGGCCTCGATCTCGGCGTCGGTGAGGGTTTTCTCGACCGGTTGCAGGACCACGTTGACGGCCAGCGACTTGCGGCCCTCGCCAAGGCCGCCGCCCTCGAACAGGTCGAACACCCGCACGTCGGAAATCAACGCCTTGTCGGCCGCCTTCACGGCGCGGATCAGATCGGAGGCCTTGACGCCGGCATCGAGCACGAAGGCGAAATCGCGCCCCACGGGATGCAACGGCGCCAGGTCCAGCTTCGGCCGCGCCGTCCCCGCCTTGCGCCTCTTCGGCGCCGGCACCCGGTCCAGGAACACCTCGCAGCCGACCATCGGCCCCTTGGCGTCCATCGCCTTGAGCACCCGAGGGTGAATCTCGCCGAACCAGGCCAAAACGTTGGGGCCGAGGCGCAGGGCGCCGGAGCGCCCGGGGTGATACCAGGTCGGGGCGTCGAGGCTGATCTGAAGGTTGTCCACCGGGGCTCCGGCCACCTCCAGAACCGCCAGGGCGTCGGCCTTGGCGTCGAACGCGTCGACCGAACGCGGCGGAGCGGCCCAGTTGCGGTGCCCGGTGCGACCGCCGCGCAGGGCGGTGGTCACGACGTCCTGGCCGTCCGGGGTATCGTCGCGGAACTGCGGCCCGACCTCGAACAGGGCGACATCGCGGAGGCCCCGGTCGGCGTTGCGCCGCGCGGCGGCGATGAGATTGGGCAGGATGGAGGGCCGCATCGCGTCGAGGTCGGCGCTGATCGGGTTGACCAGACGCAGCCGGTCCGAACCGCCGCCGAACAGTTCGGCCAGCGGCGACGGCATGAAGGAATAGGTCACCGCCTCGCGCAGACCGCGCGCCGCCAGCAGCCGCCGCGCCCGCGCGCGGCGCGCCTGGGTATCGGAGAGGGCCGGGGCCGGCAGGTCGCTCTCGCGCGGTAGCGCCACGGTCGGGATGGCGTCGTAGCCGTTCAGGCGCAGGATCTCCTCGACCAGGCAGGCCTCGCCCACGATGTCGTGGCGCCACGACGGCGTGATCACCTCCCAGGCCTCGCCACCGTCGTTGATCCGAAGGCCGAGCGCCTCCAGGATAAGCTTCTGCTTCTCGGCCGGCACGTCGACTCCGCCCAGAGTGGCGACCCGCGTCGGCCGATGGGACAGGGCCTTGGACACCAAAGGTTTTTCGCCCAGCTCCATGATTTCGGAGGCCTCGCCGCCGCACCAGTCGAGGATCAGCCGGGTGGCGATCTCGGTGGCGTCGACCATGAAGTCCGGGTCCACGCCCCGCTCGAACCGGTAGCGGGCGTCGGACGGCAGGTTCAGCTTGCGGCCGGTGGCGGCGGTGCGCACCGGATCGAAATAGGCGGTCTCGATGAACACCTCGGTGGTGGCGTCGGTGCAGCCTGACTCCTCGCCGCCCATGATCCCGGCGATGGCCTCGGCCCGCGCCTCGTCGGCGATCACCGTCATCCCGGAATCCAGGGTGTATTCGCGGCCGTCCAGGGCCAGCAGGGTTTCCCCGTCGCGCGCCAGGCGCGGCCGGATGTCGCCGCTCACCTTGGCGACGTCGAACACATGCATCGGACGGCCGTATTCCAGCGTCATCAGGTTGGTCACGTCGACCAGGGCCGAAATGGGTCGCAAGCCGACCGCCGTTAGACGATCCTGTACCCACTGGGGGCTTGGACCGTTTTTCAGGCCCCGCAGCATCCGGCCGACGAAATAGGGGCAGGCGTCGCGGTGCGCGTCGTCGAAGTCCAGGTGTACCCGCACCGGGCTCTCGAAGGTCGCCGGCACCGGATCGATTGGCAATGGCTTCAGGGAGCCCAGCCCGGCGGCGGCCAGATCGCGGGCGATGCCCCGCACGCCCAGGCAGTCGCCCCGGTTCGGCGTGACGGCGATGTCGATCACCGGATCGTCGAGCCCCATCGCCTCGGCGGCCTCGGCGCCGACCGGGGCGTCGGACGGTAGGTCGACGATGCCCTCGTGTTCGTCGGACAGCCCCATCTCGCGCTCCGACAGCAGCATGCCGTGGGACTCGACGCCACGAATTTTCGCCGCCTTGAGCGTTGCGTCGAGGCCAGGGATGTACATTCCCTCGCGCGCGAAGACGCCCTTCATGCCGGTGCGCGCGTTGGGGGCGCCGCAAACCACCTGGAAGGTCTCCGAGCCGGTGTCGACCGTGCACAGGCGCAGCTTGTCGGCGTTGGGATGCGGCTTCGCCTCGGTCACGCGGGCGACCACGAAGCCGGCCAGCGCCGCGCCCCGGTCCTCGATCCCTTCCAGTTCGAGGCCGATCATGGTCAGGGTGTCGGTGATCTCGGTCACGCTCGCCTCGGTGTCGAGGTGGTCCTTGAGCCAGGACAGGGTGAATTTCATCGGGTCAGCCCTCCGACCATGCTGGGCACGTCCAATGCCGCGAAACCGTAGTGCCTGAGCCAGCGCAAATCGCTCTCGTAGAAGGTGCGCAGGTCCGGGATGCCGTACTTCAGCATGGCGATCCGCTCCAGGCCCACGCCGAAGGCGAAGCCCTGATACCTGGTCGAATCGATCCCGCAGTTCTCCAGCACCGCCGGATTGACCATCCCGGAACCGAGGATCTCCAGCCAGTCGTCGCCATGCCCGATGCGGAATTCGCCGCTCTTGCGGGTGCAGCCGATGTCCACCTCGGCCGAAGGCTCGGTGAACGGGAAATAGGACGGCCGGAACCGTACCGGCAGGTCGTCGATCCCGAAATAGGCGCGGCAGAAATCGATCAGGCACCCCTTCAGGTGCCCCATGTGGGTGGTCTCGTCGATGACCAGCCCCTCCACCTGATGGAACATCGGCGAATGGGTGGCGTCGTAGTCGCACCGGTAGGTGCGGCCCGGGCAGATGATCCGGATCGGCGGCTTGCGCGCGAGCATGGTGCGGATCTGCACCGGCGACGTATGGGCGCGCAGCAGGATCGGCTGGCCGTCGGCTTCGCCGGGCAGATAGAAGGTGTCCTGCTCCTGGCGCGCCGGGTGCTCGGGCGGGATGTTCAGGGCCGTGAAGTTGTACCAGTCGCTCTCGATGTCCGGCCCCTCGGCGACCGTGAATCCCATCTCGCCGAAGATCGCCACCACCTCGTCGATGGTCTGGCTGACCGGGTGCAGCGAGCCTCGCGCCTCCTCGCGCGTCGGCAAGGTGACGTCGATCCGCTCGGCGGCCAGGCGGGCGTTCAGATCGGCGTCCTCCAGGGTGTCGCGGCGCGCCTCGACGGCCTCGGCGATCTCGGTCTTGAGCCGGTTGAAGGTGGCGCCGGCCGCCTTGCGGGCGTCCGGGTCCATGCCGCCCAGGCCTTTCATGAGGTCGGAGATCGCACCCTTCTTGCCGAGCGCCGCGACGCGCACGTCGTCCAGCGCCCGGAGGTTCTCCGCCGCGCCCACCCGGGCCAGCAGGTCGGCCTTCAATTCATCGAGATCGGTCATTTTTCCATCCTCGAAACGCGCGCGAGGGGCTGGCCCGGTGGCCAGCCCCTCGACAGGTAATACTCAGAATGGCGGAAAGACGAAAGGTCTTTACGCCGCTTCCACGCGGGCGGCCTGGGCTTGGGCGACCAGGCTTCCAAACGAGTCCGGCTCGTGCACCGCGAGGTCGGCCAGGACCTTCCGGTCGAGGTCGATTCCGGCCTTCTTGAGGCCGTCCATGAACTGCGAATAGGTAAGGCCGTGCAGGCGGGCGCCGGCGTTGATGCGCTGAATCCACAGGGCGCGGAAATTCCGCTTCCGGGTCCGGCGGTCGCGGTAGGCGTATTGCAGGCCCTTCTCGACCTTCTCCAGCGCGACGCGGAAGTTGGTGGAATTGCGGCCGCGATAGCCCTTGGCCAGCTTGAGGATTTTCTTGTGACGGGCGTGGCTGGTCTTGCCCCGGGTCGAACGTGCCATGGCTCAAGCTCCCTCGGTCAGCGATCGTACGGCATGTAGCTTTTCACGATCCGGGCATCGGCATCGCCCAGGATCATGGTGCCGCGCGCCTTGCGCTTCATGCTCATCGGCCGCTTGGCGGTGTTGTGCTGCTTGTTGGCCACGTTGGCCCGCACCTTGCCGGTTCCGGTGGCGCGGAAGCGCTTCTTGGCGCTTGACTTGGTCTTCATCTTGGGCATTTTCCGCGTCCTTTCGAGGATGGGGGTTCGATTTTTCCGGCGGCTGGGCATGCCCCTGCCGGACCGCCGATTAGGAGGCGGGGTTATACCGGGTCGGGCGTGCCTTGACAAGACCCGGCGGCGCGGTTGACAGCCGCGCGGGTCGCTCCTTCAATGGCCCGATGGCCGTTCCGTCCGCCGATCCCTCGGACCTGACGCCGCGAAATCTCGCCGGACGTCTGGTCGACCTGCTGTTGCCGCCGCGTTGCCTGGGGTGCGGCGCGACGGTGGATGCCGCGCGCGCCCTTTGCGCGACCTGCTGGTCGGGGCTTGCCTTTCTGGGCGAGCCGCTGTGCGTCGCCTGCGGGCAGCCGTTCGAGGTCGATCTTGGCGACGGCATGCTCTGCGCCGGATGCCTGCGCAAGCCGCCGCCCTGGAACCGGGCCCGCGCCGCGCTCGCCTACGATGCCGCCAGCCGCGCCCTGATCCTGGGGTTCAAGCATGGCGACCGCACCGAGTCCGCGCCGGCCTTCGCGGACTGGATGGCGCGCGCCGGGCGCGATCTGGTGGACGATTGCGAGGTGATGGTGCCGGTGCCCCTGCATTGGACCCGGCTGTGGGCGCGGCGTTACAATCAGGCCGCCCTGCTGGCCCGCGAGATGGCCCGCGGCGAAGCGCGCGATTACGCGCCCGGAGCGTTGCGACGGGTCCGTCGCACCCGCCTGATGGGTCGCCTGGGCGCGGCCGAGCGACGCCGCACCCTGGCCGGCGCCATCGTCCCGGGACGCAACGCCACGGCGTCGGTCGGCGGCCGGCGGGTGCTGCTGATCGACGACGTGCTGACCAGCGGCGCCACCGCCGGGGCCTGTGTCCGTGCCCTGCGCGGGGCCGGCGCGCGCGCGGTCGACGTGCTGACCCTGGCCCGGGTGGTGCATCCGGTATCGTGATCCGTCGGGCGCTCAGGACGCCGGCTGGTCGTAGGCGGCCAGCCGTGCGCGCTGCAGGCGGTTGAGGATATCCTTGAGGTCGGCGTACACGGTTTCGACGTCCTGGAGCAGCTGGTGCGTTTCCTCGGTCTTGTTCGCTTCCAGGGCCTTGACCAGTTCGCGTTCCAGGAAGTGCAGGTTGGCGTGCGAGACCAGCAATTCCCTGAATTCCTGCAAGTCGGTCAGCGCGTCGTCGGTGACGGCGTCGTACCAGCGGCCCAGTTCGCACTGATGGTGATTGGTCAGCTTGTCCAGGGGCGGCGCACTGGTCTGGCCGCTGGCGTAGGAGCGGATCGTGGCGACGAACTCGTCGACTTCCCTCCTGCCGGCCGCAATCGCCTCTGGCAGGTAGCGCTTGCCGAGGGACACCGCCATTTCCTCGGTGAGTTCCTCGTCGAAATAGAGGTGGACCATATCGCCGCGACGGGCCACCACGCGCGCGGTCATTTCGAGGTTTTCCCTCGAAATCCGCAAGCTCACCTGTTCGTCGACGCCGACCGAGCCGGTGTAGTAGAGCAGTGCGCCACCGATGGAGATGTCGAGCACGGTGGCCGAGTCCCGCGATCCGCCCTGTCGCTGGAGATGCGCCGGCGCGGTTATCGAATATCGCCGGCCGTGTCGGCGCTCGATGACCGGCGACGACGTGCGCACCGCGCGCTGCAGCAGGCGACCCAGGACGGTCAGCATTTCCTCGACCGAGCCGGCGTTCTCCCGAACGCGGCGCGCGGCTTGGTTGGCATTGGTGATCTGGTTGCTGACCTCGCCCATCAGGTTGTTGACGCTGCCCGCCTGGTCGGCGGTATGGCCCACGTTGCGGTTGATCTCGCTGGTTGCCGCCGATTGTTCCTCGACCGCCGCCGAGATCGAGGCCGCGATTTCGTCAACCTTCGCGACGACGCTGGAGATCTGCTCTATGGATTCGGCGGTCTGCCGGGCCACGCCCTGGATGGAGCCGATTTGCGAGCCGATCTCCTCGGCCGATTTGCCTGATTGGGTGGCCAGATGCTTGACCTCGTTGGCGACCACGGCGAACCCCTTGCCGGCGTCGCCGGCCCGCGCCGCCTCGATGGTCGCGTTGAGGGCAAGAAGATTGGTGCGTTCGGCGATCTCGCCGATCAGGCTGACCACTTGACCGATCTCGTCGGCCGCCTTGTGAAGCTGCGATACCACCTCGCGGGTCTCGTCCATGCGCTTGACCGATTCACGCGAGGTGCGTGAGGCGAGAGTGGTCTGCGAGGTGATCTCGGCGATCGAGGAGTTGAGCTCCTCCGAGGCGGCGGCGACCGTGTGCGTGGTGGTGAGTGATTCCTGGGCCGCCTGGGTGGCCTGGGTGGCGTTGCCCGCCACCACCGCGTTGACATCGGTCATGATATGCGCGCTTTCGACCAGCTTGGTGGAGTAGGCGGTGACGCTGTCCAGGGCCTCCTCCATCTCCCGGTTGATCCGCGTGATCGTCGTTTCGGCGTCGGCCAGCCGTTCCTCGGCGATGGCGTCCCAATAGGTGGAAATGGCCAGTTCCATGTCCAGGGTCACGGCTCGCGAAATCGCCTCCTGGATCGCCGACAAGCGGGCCTTGCGCTCCTTCGTTTGCAGGATTCCGAATGACTGGGTCACCGACCGCAGCAGGTCGCCCAGGATGTTGCCGTAACCGGCGATGTACCAGCGGGGAGTCAGCCCGATCCGGTAGTGGGTTCGCCCCACGCGATCGACCGATGCCCGGTAGGACTCGTCGAAACGCCCGGAAAACAGGAGCTCCCAATGCTTCGTCTGGGCCCGCTTGGCATGTTCCATGATTCCGGGGCGGTCGAATTTCTCGGCCGTTTCCGGAAACTCCATTACATGCGCGTAAAACCGCTCCATCATGGATGGCAGGGCGGCCATGAGCACCGGTCGAATTTCGGCCAACAGACCGGATGCTTTCTCGTCGCATCGAATGAAGTCGAGCCTGATTCGCCAGTCATCGGGTTGTTCAGCCATGATGGATACCTTTATTACGGTATATCAACATTCTTGACTCGATAATTGATTGTGCACAAATCAAGGTGGTTCATAAAGAGTTTTTCAAGTTTAAGGTGGATCTCCTTGGCGTGATGGAGGCTCTGGTCGCGGCGCCCCGGGGTCGCTAATCTGGATCCGGGAACCCGAACCGAAACGGAGGGAGGATGCCATGCCCGAGGTCGAAATCTATACCACCCGGACCTGCCCGTTCTGCCAGCGGGCCAAGAGCCTGCTGATCAAGAAGGGGGTGGCGTTCCGGGAGATCGACGTGGCCGGCCGTCCGGACCTGCGCGACCGGATGATCGAGCGCGCCGGCGGCCGCCGCACGGTACCGCAAATCTTCATCGACGGCGAGGCGATGGGCGGCTGCGACGACCTATACGATCTCGAATTCGACGGCGAGCTGGACCGTCTTCTGGGGTCCGCCGGGGCATGACCGAAACCCTCGACGTCGCCTGCGTGCAACTGAGCAACCGGCGCGACACGGCGGACAACATCGACGCGGTGGTCGCGGCGATCCGCGCGGCGGCGGTCGCGGCGGACCTGATCGCCCTGCCGGAAAACGCCGACCGGATGGAGCCGGACCTGGAACGCTTGCGCGCCGGCGCCGAGGACGAGGCGACGCATCGGGCGCTCGCCGCCTACCGGGCGACGGCGGCGGAGGTCGGCCGCTGGCTGCTGATCGGCTCCCTGGGCGTGCGCCGCGACGATGGCGCCCATGTCAACCGGGGATACCTGATCGGTCCCGATGGCGCGGCGCGGGCCATCTACGACAAGATCCACATGTTCGACGTCGATCTGCCCAACGGCGAGACCTATCGCGAATCCGACCGTTGCGCGCCGGGCGACCGGGCGGTGCTGGCCGATACCCCTTGGGGCGGCCTGGGCATGACCATCTGCTATGATCTGCGGTTTCCCCATCTGTATCGCACCCTGGCGCAGCGCGGGGCCCGCCTGCTCGCGGTGCCGGCCGCGTTCACCCGGCGCACCGGGGAAGCCCATTGGCACGTGCTGCTCCGCGCGCGCGCCATCGAGAACGGATGCTTCGTCATCGCGCCGGGGCAGTGCGGCACCCATGCGGAAAACCGCCGCACCTACGGGCATTCGCTGATCGTCGACCCATGGGGCGAGGTGTTGGCGGACGGCGGACCGGGGCCGGGGATCATCACCGCGCGCCTGGACCTGTCGCGGGTCG
Organism: Magnetospira sp.; assembly: GCA_028282245.1. Classification (GTDB taxonomy): domain Bacteria; phylum Pseudomonadota; class Alphaproteobacteria; order Rhodospirillales; family Magnetospiraceae; genus JANQGL01. The sequence goes on along the minus strand of JANQIL010000012.1, from coordinate 14,210 downwards.
AGGACGCGCGCCGGATGATCCCGTCGCTGCGCCACGATCGGCCGATCGGCTGAGGTGGCCGCCGCCGTCCATACCTGGATGGCCGGCCGGCAAGGTCGCGGTCCGCCGGCGTTCCAGCGGCTGTTCATCTATCACCTGCCGAAGACCGGCACCTCGACTGTGTTCAATGCCCTGCGGGCGTCCGCGCTGCTGTTCCTGGGGCGGCTCAAGGCGGCGGCCCCGGGCTTCGCGCCGCCGCTGGTGGGACGGCTCGACGACGACCGCGATCCGTCCGACCTGGACGCCGGACTGATCGCCAGCCATCGGCCGTTCGGGGTCCACGAGCGCCTACCCTGCCGGGTCACCCTGCTCACCGTGCTGCGTGATCCGGTGGCCCGGGTTCAGTCCTCCTATACGTATGATTGCATGCGGAAGGGCATCCGGATTTCGGAACGCGCCTACCGGGACCATTTCCACCGCCAAGAAAACCTGAACGCCATGACCCGCCAGTTGGCCGGACTGCCCCCCGGGGCGCCGGTCGGCCCGGCCGATCTCGATCGCGCGATCGCCAATCTGCGCCGCCATTTCGCGCTGTTCGGGACCGACCGCCACATCCCCGAGCTTTGCGAGGCCTATTTGCGGTGGAATCGCCTGCCCAACGTGGTGGTCGACCGCATCAACCGCACCGAGCCGGCCTACCGGCTGGAGGGTCATCCGTTCGCCGACGAGATCGCGGCGCTGAACCCGTATGACCGGGCGCTGTACCTGTTGGCGCGCGACCATCCGTCGCTGGCGGTCGGCGACTCGGAGACCAGGGGCGACCCGCACGAGATGACGGTCCTGGTGCGCCAGACCGCCAACGACGCGACGGTGCGCGGGCATTACCGCGCGGTGCCCACCGAGCGCATTCCGAACGCCGCCAGGCGACGCGATCTCGATCCCCGATGGGTCGAACGGTTGTTCCCGGCGGCGGACGGCGTATGATGATCATGGGAATGTCAACCGGCCAACGCCTGGGCCGATCGCGGCGCGCCCGCGCGATCGGCGCCGATGCCGCCGGGAGACGCCATCGCGAAGCGGAGCCGACGATGATTCTGTATCAGCTCAAATGCGCCGACGGCCACGGGTTCGAGGCCTGGTTCCGGGACAGCGAGGCCTTCGATGTTCAGCAACGGCGGGGCGACGTGGTCTGTCCCCTGTGCGGCACCACGTCGGTCTCCAAGGCGCCGATGGCGCCGCATTTGGCCAGCGGCGCCGTCGATCCGCACGAACGGCGGGCCCACCTGCTGGCGGCGCGCATCCTGGAGGCGGTGTCGGAGGTGCGCGACGAGGTGCGGCGGACCTGCGACGACGTCGGATCGGCGTTTCCGGAGGAGGCGCGCCGCATCCATTACGGCGAGGCCCGGGCGCGCGGCATTTACGGCGAGGCGACGGTCGGCGAGGCGGCCGAACTTAAGGACGAGGGAATCGAGGTCTTCGTTTTGCCGGCGGTTCCCGACAAGCGCCGCTCCTAAATCGGCGAGGAACCGGCGCCCGATGGGCGGTGTCATGAACGATTCCGGCGAAAGGGCCCGGGCGTGAGCCCACCCGACGCCCCGGGGGTCGGCGGAGGATCCGGCACCTCGGCCGAGCGGCTCGACGCGGCGATGGCGGCGGTCCGCCGCGCCTTCCGACTCATCATTCCGTTCTCGCTGGCGATCAACCTGTTGATGCTGGTCAGCCCGCTCTACATGATGCAGTTGTTCGACCGGGTACTGACCAGCCGCTCGCTCGATACCCTTTTGATGCTGTTCCTCATCGCCGTTCTGGCGCTGCTGGTGATGGGCGTTCTGGAGGGCGTGCGCTCGCAGGTTCTGATCCGACTCGGCGTGTGGCTCGACCGGCGGATCGGCGCCGACGTGCTGTCGGGCGGCATCGCGGCGGCCCTTCGCCAGGGGGCGCCGCCCTCTGCGCAGCCGTTGCGCGACGTCACAACGCTGCGCGGGTTTCTGTCCGGGCCGGGGATTTTTCCGCTGCTCGATGCCCCCTGGGCGCCGGTTTTCCTGGCCGTCATTTTCCTGCTGCATCCTTGGATGGGGTTTCTGTCCCTGGCCGGGGCGCTGCTGCTGTTCGGTCTCGGGGTGGTCAACGAACTGATCACCCGGGAGCCCCTGAAGGACGCCGGGCAGGCCTCGATCCAGGCCCTGCAACGGGCCGAATCGGCGCTGCGCAACGCCGACGCCATCGAGTCCATGGGGATGTCGCCCAACGTGGTCCGCCGCTGGCGGGAGGACAACATCCGCGCGCTGGCCCTACAGGCCGAGGCCGGGTCGCGGTCGGGCATCATCACGGCGGCGTCGAAGGCCCTGCGGCTGCTGTTGCAGATCGGAATCCTGAGCGTCGGCGCCTATCTGGCCATCGACAACCAAGCGACTCCGGGCGCCATGATCGCCGGCTCGATCCTGATGGGGCGGGCCCTGGCTCCGGTCGAGCAGGCGATCGGCACCTGGCGGTCGCTGATCGCCGCCCGTCAGGCCCATGGCCGGCTGAAGGCGGCGATGGCCAGGGCGCCGGCCCGCCAGCCCGGCATGCCGCTGCCGACGCCACGCGGCCGCCTGGAGGTCGAGGACATCACGTTCGGCCATCCCGGATCGCGCGAGCCGCAGTTACGCGGCGTCGGCTTCGGCCTGGAGCCGGGCGAGGCGATGGGCCTGATCGGACCGACGGCGGCCGGCAAGACCACCCTGGCCCGGCTGATCGTCGGCAATCTGGTCCCACGGCACGGCCAGGCGCGGCTCGACGGCATGGACGTGGCGCGCTGGAACCCGGACGATCGGGGCCGCCACGTGGGCTATTTGCCGCAGGACGTGGAGTTGTTCGGCGGCACGGTGCGCGAGAACATCGCGCGGATGGCCGACGGCGACCCGGACGCGGTGGTCGAGGCGGCGATTCTGGCCGGCGCCCACGACATGATCCTGCGCCTCGGTGACGGCTACGACACGCCGATCGGCGAGGGAGGCATGGCGCTGTCCGGCGGTCAGCGCCAGCGCATCGGATTCGCCCGGGCCTTGTACGGCACGCCCCGCCTGGTGGTGCTCGACGAGCCGTCGTCGAACCTCGACCGCGAGGGCGAGGCCGGCCTTCTGAGGGCGCTGGACCGGCTGTCCGACCTGGGGGTCACCCTGGTGATCATCGCCCACAAGCCGGCGTTGCTCGATCCGGTCCACAAGGTTCTGGTCCTGCGCGACGGACGGGTGGCCGATTTCGGCGATCGCGACGACATCGTCGGCAAGCTCAGGCCGGCCGCGCGGATGGCCGGAGGGGACGATTGATGGGCGAGTTCTCCGACATGCGCCTGTGGCGACCGGTGGCGGTGGGAGTGGTCGCGATCCTGCTGTTCTTCGGGTTCGTCGGTGGCTGGGCGGTCCTCGCGCCGCTCAACAGCGCCGCCATCGCGCCCGGCCTGATCACCGTCGATTCCAACCGCAAGACGGTGCAGCACCTGGAGGGCGGCATCGTCAAGCGGATCCTGGTCCGCGACGGCGACCGGGTGAGAGCCGGGCAGCCGCTGGTGGTGCTCGACGAGACCCAGCGCCGGGCCACCCTCGACCTGGTGCGCGGCCGGCTGATCGAGGCGCTGCTCCTGGAGGCGCGGCTGATCGCCGAGCGCGACGGCGCGGAGATCATCCACATGCCCGACGAACTGCGGGACCGGGCCGAGGACCGCGACGTCCTGGAAACCCTCGACGGGCAGCGGCGAATCCTCAAGGCGCGCCGAGACTCGTTGGAAAACAGCACCCGGATCATGCGCCAGAGCATCGCCCAGTTCGGTGAGGAAGTGAGGGGCCTGGAGGGCCAGATCGCGGCCGAGGACCGGCAATTGGCGCTGATCGGCGAGGAGTTGACGGCGGTCAGGGATCTGGCCCGCAAGGGTCTGGCCAAGAAGCCCCGGGTCCTCGCCCTGCAACGGGAAATGGCGGAAATCGAGGGCAGCCGGGCGCGCAACGTGTCGGCCATCGCGCGCGCCAGGCAGGCGATCATCGAAACCCGGCTGCGCATCGACGAGTTGCGCACCCGGCGCGTCAACGAGGTGGAGGCGCAACTGCGCGACGCGCAGGCCGAACTGTTCGGCCTCGCGGAACGTTATCGGGCGGCCGAGGACGTGCTGTCGCGCACGGCGATCGTGGCGCCGCTCGACGGGGTGATCGTCAACCTCCAGGTTCACACCCCGGGGGGCGTGATCTCGCCCGGCGCGGCGCTGCTCGACATCGTGCCGTCGGGCGACGCGCTGGTGGTCGACGCCCGGATCGACCCCAACGACATCGACGTGGTGCGCCCCGGCCTGACCGCCCAGGTGCGGCTCGGCGCGTTCAGTCAGCGCCGGTTCGCGCCTCTCGAGGGCACCGTGACCTGGGTCTCGGCCGATGGCCTGACCGACGAGCAGACCGGGCGCGCCTTCTATCGCTGCCGGATCGCCTTGGAGGACGGCTACGAGGCGAAGCTGGACGGCAACGCGCTCACCCCCGGGATGCAGGCCGAGGTGTTGGTGATCACCGGCGAGCGGACGCCGTTCGATTATCTGATGGCGCCCCTCCACGCCAGTTTCACTCGGGCGTTCCGGGAGCAGTGAACGGCCGGGATCAGGCCTCGATCCCGCCCATCTCGCACAGGGCGGCCCAGGAGTCGGGGTCGACGGGCATCACCGAGAGCCGCGACTGCTTGATCAGCGCCAGGTCGGCGAACCGGCCGTCGGCCTTGATTTCGGCCAGGGTGACCGGGCGCGCGAGGGGCATCAGCGCCTTGAAATCGACCATCCCGAAGCGGCCCGAGGCGTCCGACGGATCGGGCCGGTAGTCGCCGACCACCTCGAGGACCCCGACGATCCGTTTCTCGTTCACCGAATGATAGAAGAACGCCCGGTCGCCGATCCGCATCGCCTTCATGTGGTTGCTGGCCTGATGGTTGCGCACCCCGTCCCAGGGCTCGACGCCCTTGCTTACGTGATCGTCCCACGACCACGCGCCCGGCTCCGACTTGACCAGCCAGTACCTCACCTCGGGAACACCTTCTTGAACGGCGAAATGGTCACCGTCTCGAACAGCCCGGCCCGGGCATAGGGATCGTTCGCGCAGAACGCCTCGGCGGCCGCCCCATCCTCCAGGTCGAGGACGAGGATCGAGCCGTTCATGGCGCCGGCGTCGTCGAGCGTCGGTCCGGCGAGAATTAGGCGGTCGCCTTGTGCTTCCAGGTAGGCCACGTGGGCCTCCCGGTTGGCGAGTCGCAGGTCGAGCGAGGCCGGCTTGTCGCGGCAGACGATGGCAAACAGCATGGCGATCCTACTCCCGGGTCTGGGGGCGCGACAGAAGGCGATCAATGGCGGTGTCCAGGTCGGCGCCCCGGTTGAGCACCGCGTCGGCGGCGCGGCAGATCGGCATGTCGATCCCATGGCGGTCGGCCAGGGCGACGGTGGCGGCGGCGGTGTGCACGCCCTCGGTGACCGCGCGGCGCGACGCCAGGATGTCGGCCACCGTGGCCCCGCGCCCCAGTTCGGTCCCGAACGAGAAATTGCGCGACTGCATGGCGTTGGCGGTCAGCACCAGGTCGCCGAGTCCCGAGAGCCCCATCAGGGTTTCCGGTCGCGCCCCCATGGCGACGGCGAGCCGGGTCATCTCGGCCAGTCCCCGGGTGACCAGGGCGGCGCGCGCGTTGTCGCCGAGGCCCTTGCCCTCGACGATGCCGCAGGCGATGGCCAATACGTTCTTGACCGCGCCACCCAGTTCGGCGCCGATGATGTCGGTCGACCAGTAGACGCGAAATCGCGGCGAACCGAGGGCCTCGGCAAGGCGCTGCCCCAGGCCGGGATCGGCGCAGGCCAGGGTTACCGCGGTCGGCTTGCCGCGCGCCACCTCGGCCGCGAAGGACGGCCCGGACAGCACGGCGGGCGTCGCGAACGGCAGCGTCGCGGCGACCACCTGGCTGACCAGGGCGCCGGTCGTCGTCTCGATGCCCTTGGCGCAGACCACCGCCGGCACGCGGTCCGGCCAGGGACCGGCCAACCGCAGGCAGACGTCTCGCAGCACCTGGGCCGGGGTGACCAGCAGAACCGCGTCGGCGGCGCAGGCCTCGGCCAGATCGCCGGTTGCCCGGATGTCCGGATCGAGCGAAACGCCGGGCAGGTAGTCCGGGTTCTCGTGGCGGCCGTTGATCGAGGCGGCGACGTCCGGCTCGTGGGCCCACAGGATCACCTCCCGTCCGGCCCGGCGGGCGACCAGGGCGAGCGCCGTCCCCCAGGCCCCGGCGCCGACGATTCCGATTTTTCGCATGGGCCGTCCATTTTCCATGAGGCCCCCCTTATAGCTCATCGGTCGGGGCCGGGGGAACCTCCGGCCGCCGGTCCTCGTCGAGCGGCCAGCGCGGCCGGGCCCGGAAGTCGAGACCGTCGGTCAGGCCCAGGCGCAGGCGCTCCAGTCCGGCCCAGGCGATCATCGCCGCGTTGTCGGTGCACAGGGCGATCGGGGGCGCGATCATCGGCACGTCCAGCGAATCCAGGCGGGCGCGGAGATAGGTGTTGGCCGCCACCCCGCCGGCCACCACCAGCGGCCCCGGCCGTCCGAACAGGGCCAGGGCGTGCCGGCAGCGGTCGACCAGCACGTCTCCGGCGGCGGCCTGGAAGGCGGCGCAGAGGTCGGCCACATCGGTCGGGTCGAGCGGCCCCGGCGGCCGTTTTTCCACCGCTTGGCGGACCGCCGTCTTGAGGCCGGAAAACGAAAAGTCGCACCCAGGCCGCCCGATCATCGGGCGCGGCAGGTCGAACCGCTCCGGATCGCCGGACATCGCCGCCCGTTCCACGGCCGGGCCGCCCGGATGGCCGAGGCCCAGCATCTTGCCCACCTTGTCGAAGGCCTCGCCGAGGGCGTCGTCCACCGTGCCGCCGAGCCGGCGGTGGCGGCCGACGCCCTCCACAGCCAGAAGCTGGCAATGGCCGCCCGACACCAGCAGCAGAAGATAGGGAAAGGCCACGTCGTCGGTCAGCCGGGCGGTCAGCGCATGGGCCTCGAGGTGGTTCACCGCCACGAACGGCAGGTCGTGCACGGCGCAGATCGCCTTGGCGGTCAGGGTGCCGACCAGGACGCCGCCGATCAGGCCCGGGCCGGCGGTCGCCGCCACGCCGTCCAGATCGGCGAACCCCAGGCCGGCATCGGCCATCGCGCCGGCCACCAGGATATCCAGATGCTCGAGATGGGCGCGGGCGGCGATTTCCGGCACCACTCCGCCGTAGGGCGCGTGATCATCCAGTTGCGAGAGCAGGCGTTGGGCGCGTATGGTCCGCGCGTCGTCCACGACGGCGGCGGCGGTTTCGTCGCAACTGGTTTCGATTCCGAGCAGGATCATGCTACAACCCGTCTCCCGTGGCCCATCCGGGTCCGACCTTACTCTCCAACACGTCGGCGATACAAACCCATGTCCAAGACCAAATCCCTGAAAATCGGCACCCGCGGCAGCCCGCTCGCCCTCGCCCAGGCGCACGAGGTGCGGGACCTCCTGAAATCGGCCCATCCGGCGCTGGCCGAGGACGGCGCCATCGAGATCGTCATCATCCAGACCACCGGCGACATGGTGCTCGACCGGCCGCTGTCCGAACTGGGCGGCAAGGGCCTGTTCACCAAGGAAATCGACGAGGCGCAACTGGACCGCCGGGTCGACATCGCGGTGCATTCCATGAAGGACGTTCCGACGTGGCTGCCCGACGGCCTGGTTCTGACCGCCGTGCTGCCGCGCGAGGACGTGCGCGACGTGTTCATCTCCGGGAAGGCGGCCAGCCTGGCCGACTTGCCGGCCGGGTCGCTGGTCGGCACCGCGTCGTTGCGCCGCCAGGCCCAGATCCTGGCCCGCTTCCCGCGCCTCAAGGTGGACGTGTTTCGGGGCAACGTGCAGACCCGCCTGCGCAAGCTGGAGGAAGGGCGGGCCGATGCCACCCTGCTCGCCCTGGCCGGCCTCAACCGCCTCGGCATGGCCGAGGTGGCGACGGCGATCATCCCCACCGATCAGATTCTGCCGGCGGTCGCGCAGGGCGCGGTCGGCGTCACCTGCCGGGCCGAGGACGCCGACACCCGGGCGTTGCTGGCGCCGCTGCACGACGCGCCATCCTATCAAAGGGTGATCTGCGAGCGCGCCCTGCTGGCCGAACTGGATGGGTCCTGTCGCACCCCGATCGGCGGACTGGCCGAGATCGACGGGGACCAGATGGCCCTGCGCGGCCTGATCGCGCGTCCCGACGGCTCCGAGATTTTGGAGACCACGCGTCGGGGCCGGCTGTCGGACGCCGAGGCGATGGGCACGGATGCCGGCCGTGAACTGAAGCAACGGGCCGGCCCCGGGTTCTTCTCGGTCTAGTGGTTCGATTCAGCCAACGGATGGGACTCATCCGTTGGCATCGAACCACTAGGTGTTTAGTCCCGGCATTTGATGGTGCATTCTCATGCGGCTGCTCATTACCCGACCCGAGGAGGACGCGGGGCCGCTGGCCGCGCGGCTGCGCGAACTCGGCCACGAGTCCCTGATCGCGCCGATGATGCGCATCGACGCGGTGCCCGGAGCGCGGGTCGACCTCGCCGGCGTGCAGGCTCTGCTGGTGACCAGCGCCAACGGCGCGCGTGCCCTGGCGGTGGCGACCGACGACCGCGAGCGTCCGGTTCTGGCGGTCGGCGACGCCTCGGCGAAGGCCGCGCGCGCGGCCGGCTTCCGGCGCGTGGACAGCGCCGGCGGCGATGTCGAGGATCTGGCGCGTCTGGTCGCCGCCCGCCTGTCGCCGGCCGATGGCGCGGTGCTCCACGCGGCCGGCAGCAAGGTGGCGGGGGATTTGAGCGGCCGGTTGACCGGCGCCGGATTCACGTTCCGTCGCCAGGTGCTCTACGAGGCGCGACCGGTCGCCGCCCTGGGGCCGCGAACCGAGGCGGCGCTGGGCGGGCGGCGAATTGACGGAGTACTGTTTTTTTCTCCCCGCACCGCCGAAATCTTTGTTAGTCTCGCCGCCGCCGCGGGACTGGGAGAGTGCCTGGGCGCCTGTGTCGCATTTTGCCTCAGCCGCGCCGTGGCCGATCGGGCCGGCGCCTTGACCTGGGCGGAGGTGCGTGTGGCCGCGCTGCCCGACCAGGACTCCCTCGTCGCCTGCCTGGGGGATTACCAAACCGAGCGAGAGCCATGAACGATCGACCCGATTCCGACACTCCGAATCTGCCCGAGTCCGACCCGGGCGACCTGGCCGAACCGACCGAGCGGGAGATGGCCGGGTACGACCCGCACGACACCGATCCGCACGACGAAACCACCAATTCCGATTACGTGGAGTCGCCGGAGACCGAGGTCGACGGTCACGTGCCACCGGACGCGCCGGACACCGACGAGGGCCCGCGGCGCGGCTGCGTGACTCCGATCCTGCTGCTGGCGCTGCTGGTGCTGCTGGCGTTCCTGTCGCGCGGCCAATGGGCGCCGGCCGCCAAGGATCTGGCCGACGACTACGCGCCGTTCCTGAGTGGGCCGCTGGCCGACCTGAGCGCGCCGGCCGAGGAGGTGGTCGCCCTCGATCGTCGGCTTCAGGCCCTCGAGAATCTGTCCGAAACCACCCAGGCCCAGGGCGATTCCATCGCCACCCTGGAATCGGAGCGGACCGCCTTGCGGGAACAGCTCGGCCAAAGCCTGGACAAGATCGAAGAGCTGGAACGGACGCTGGCCGGCATGCGGGGGATGGTCGGCGCGATCACCGCGCCGGACGGCGAGCTTTCGGCCACCCGCCAGGCCTTGAACCAGCTGGCGTCACGGGTCGGCGCCCTGGAATCCGGCGACTTCGAGGGCATGGCGAGCCGTCAGGACCTGGATGATCTCAAGCGCGAACTGGCCGGACTGATGTCGCCGGACGCCGCGGAGCAGGCTCGGGCCACGGCAGAACGGCTCGGCGCCGTCAATGCCGAGCTTCGAACCCAGATCGCGGCCCTGTCCGGCCGTCTCGACACCCTGGCCGCCGAGGCGTCGATGCCGGAGGACTCCGACGCCACCCTGTCCCTGGTTCTGGCGCTCAACGATCTGCGGGACGCGGCGCGGGGCTCGGAGCCGTTCGCCGACCATTTGGCCAGGGCGCGCGACCTGGCGGCCGACGCGCCGAACCTGGCGGCGCCCCTGGATGCCCTTCAGGCCGTCGCGGCCAAGGGCGTGCCCTCGGTCGACCGTCTGCATGACCGGTTCGCCCAGCTTGCCGAGGGCGCCGATCTGGGCGACGAGGGCCAGACCGAAACCTTGTTCGGCCTCAAGGAGGGCGGCTGGGTGGATCAGACCCTGGCCCGCCTTCTGTCGGTGATCACGGTGCGCCGCGCCGACGCGCCGGCGGCGCCCAGCGAGGTCAACGCCGATGCCCTTCGCGCCGCCGGCGTTGCCCTGGCGGCCGACGATCTGGTCGGCGCGGCGACCGAGCTGCGCGATCTGGAAGGCGAGGCGGCCGAGCGGTTCGCCGGCTGGCTGGCCGACGCCAACCGTCGCGTCGCGGTCGACACGGCGTCGCGCACCTTGCAGGACCACGCGGTTGCCCTGCTCAAGCAAACCTACCGGGAGTAGCGGCATGTGGGGTGCGATACGTTTCCTGATCGCTCTGGTCGTCGCCGTCTGGCTGGCGGTCTGGCTGGCCGACAATCCCGGCTGGATGCGGTTCGAGTGGCTTGGTTACCGGGTCGAGATGCCGTTCGCCTTGATGCTGGCGCTGGTGCTGGTGCTGGGCGCCGTGATGGCGGTCCTCTACCGGTTCTGGGTCGGCCTCCGTCACGTGCCGTCGTTGCTTGATCGCAAACGGGCCGAGCGTCGCCGGCACCGGGGCTACGACGCCCTCAACCGCTGCATGGTCGCCCTGGCGGCCGGCGACGGCCCCGAGGCCGCGCATATGGCGCGGCGGGCCGAGGACCTGCTGCAGGAGCCGCCGGTCACCCTGCTGCTGGCCGCCCAGGCGGCCCAGTTGCGCGGCGACGAGGAGGCGGCCGGCCGCTATTTCCAGCGCATGGCGGAGACCCCGGAACTGGAGTTCCTGGGCCTGCGCGGGCTGTTCGAGCGGGCGATGGCGAGGGACCAGCGCGAAACGGCGCTCGAATTGGCGCAGCGCGCGAAAAAGCTGCGCCCGGGCACCGAATGGGTTCTCAAGGGTTTGTTCGACTTGCAGGTCGGATTCGGGCGCTGGGACGAGGCGCGGCAGATCGTGCAGGACATGGCCCAGAGCGGCCTGATCGACCGCGCCGAGGCGCGCCGTCGCAAGGCGGTGCTGCTGACCCAGCAGGCGGCGCAGGACGACGCGGCGGCGCCGGAGGCTCTCAAGGCGATCAGCGCGGCGGTGGACATCGACGAGAACCTCACTCCGGCGGTCATCAGCAAGTCCCGCCTGCTGATCGAGTCCGGCAAGGGACGCAAGGCGGCGGCGGCGATCGAGCGGGCCTGGGGTCAGACTCCGAATCCGGCCCTGGCCGATCTCTACCTGGAGGCCAAGGCGTCGACCAAGCCTCTGGCCCGCTTCAAGGCCCTGCAGGCGCTCGCGAAGCGCAATCCGGAGCATATCGAGAGCCGGCTCGCGGTGGCGCGGGCGGCCCTGGACGCCAAGCTGTGGGGCGAGGCGCGGCGCTATCTCGAACCACTGACCAAGGGCGGCGAGGTGCCGGCGGGCCGCGTCTGTCGGTTGATGGCCGACCTGGAGGAGGCCGAGAGCGGTGATGCGGAGAAGGCGCGCCACTGGCTGTCGGTGGCGGCGATCAGCGATCCGGACCCGGCCTGGGTGTGCGATGCCTGCGGCAACGTGCGGACGAGTTGGGCGGCGACCTGCGCCAAGTGCGGAGCTTTCGACAGCCTGACCTGGAGGATGCCTCCACGCGCCGAGGGCGAGGTGCTGCCGGCGCTTCCCGCGCGGTCCTCGGAGCCGGCGACCACCGGGTCCTGACATCGGGCCGGGCCGCCGCCGCGCGGTCGCGAGTCTTGCAATGGCCGTGTCCGGACCGTATGGTCCGGGCATGCGCCGCCCTGGTTCAGGGAGGGGAACGACGGATTCGCGATGCGCCGGGGTGAAAAAAGGGCGTTCGCGGAATGAAACGATCGGGCTTGCCCCGACCCGAATTTTGCATCAGGTTTACAACCTATGCCGCCTTAGCTCAGTTGGTAGAGCACAGCATTCGTAATGCTGGGGTCGTAGGTTCGAGTCCTACAGGCGGCACCATCTCCATTTTTTCGCTTTCGATTCCCGCTAAGACCTTGAAAGGCAAGGTCAGATCGGCGGTTCGATAACCCGTATTCCGGTCATATCGCAGGGGCTCGGAAAAGGCCATTCTGAGCACCTTCCGCTTGTCCTCAAGACGCTCTGAAGCCCAGAGATTCCAAGGGTTTGCGAGAAACGCCAAAGCGGTTCGATAAGTTTCCCTGAAATCCGGCAATTGGCGACCGCATTGGCCGATCCTCTCGGTCAGTTCGGCCTTGCGCAGTTCCAGGTCACGTAGCTTTTTTTCGTAGGCCGGAACAAGGGCGGCGTCGCTCGTATCCACAAGCCGGTCCATGAGCTGGTCGGCCTTGCGGCTCAGCGCCTTCAATTCGGATTTCATCGCCTCGGTCCGTTCGCCGACTCCGGCTCGGTGCATCTCCCACAGGTCGTGGAACATGTCCGTCACCACGTTGAACAGGCCGCGCGTCGGCTTCAGGTCGCGCAGCAACACCTCGAATTCGCCTTCCAGCTTTTCCTTGCGGATCGACTTGCTGCGCTGCTCACAGCCCTTGGTTTGGCACAGGTAGTGGAGTTGGAGTTGGAGTTGGAGTTCCCCCGGTTTTGTGGACATTTTCCCACTGAAGACGGAGAGTGTTTGCCATGCCGAGAACGAGACCGCCGTACCCTGCGGCTTACAGGGAACAAATCATCGCCTTGGCGCGTTCGGGGCGGAGTGTTGAAAGCTTGTCGCGGGAGTTTGAGCCCTGCGTTGCGACGATCCAGGGCTGGATCAAGCAGTCCGAACGGGACGGCGGGCGGCGTGAGGATGGGCTGAGCAGTGCGGAGCGGGACGAGCTCCGGCGTCTGCGCAAGGAGAACCGCCAGCTTCGCCAGGAGCGTGACATTCTCTCAAAGGCCGCGGCCTGGTTTGACGATGGCAAGAACGCTCGGCGTTTCGCGCAGTGGGTTCTATGCCTGGCGCGATCGCGCCCCCTCGGCCCGTTGCGTCGCCGACGCGGCGCTGACGGTTCGCGTCAAGGCGATCCACGACGCTTCCGGCGAGACCTATGGCGCCCCGCGCGTCCACGCCGAACTTGCCGATGAAGGAACCCACGTCGGGCGCAAGCGGGTCGCGCGTTTGATGAAAGCCGCCGGCTTGAAGGGCGTGAGCCGTCGCAAGGCGGCGCGGACCACCCTCCGCGATGATCGGGTGCGTCCCGCCCGTGATCTGGTGGACCGGAACTTTTACGCCGACAGCCCGAACCTGCTGTGGGTGGCCGACATCACCTATGTGCCGACCTGGGCCGGGTTCCTGTACCTGGCGGTTGTCCTGGACGCCTTCTCGCGGCGTATCGTCGGTTGGGCCATGGGGCACGACCTCAAGGCGCAACTCGTCATCGACGCCATGAACATGGCCATTGCTCAACGGAGGCCGGCCAACGTGATCCACCATTCCGACCAGGGATCCCAGTATACGTCGGTCGCCTTCGGTCTGCGCTGCAAGGAGGCCGGCGTGCGTCCGTCGATGGGATCGGTGGGCGACGCCTATGACAACGCCATGTGCGAGAGCTTCTTCGCCACGCTCGAGTGCGAACTGCTCGACCGACGCAAGTTCAAGACAAAGGCCGAGGCCCGCATGGCCATCTTCCAGTTCATTGAGGGGTGGTACAATCCGGCGCGCCGCCATTCCGCACTGGGCTACCAGTCGCCCATCAACTTCGAAAGGACCGCTCACGAACGGCTGCAATCCGCCAGCCCTTAACCGTCCACAAAACCGGGGGAACTCCAACTCCAACTCCAACTCCAAACAGCCGCTCACGGATATAGGCCCCGAGCGGCATGTCGCCCGCGTCCCGTTCCAGCCGCGCCCGTTCCTCGAAGCTCAGCCGCAAGGAGAAGGGCGGGGGAGTCTTGCGCTTGCCGTCCCGAACCGAATTGCCGTTCCGGACACCCATATTTCCACCGTCCGGGCTCATGAGCCTTCTCCCGGCGGTAGGGGCGCTTCAGCCTGGAGCTGATTTTCGATATTATCAGAAGG
>JANQIL010000110.1 GCA_028282245.1 Magnetospira sp. | reverse complement strand
CTTGTCGAGGAATTCCGCGACGCCCGCTGCATGCTCTACCGGGGCGACGAAAACGAGACCTTCTGTCTGGCGGTCGGCGAGGCGCAGGCATCGGGAGTGCCGGCGGTGGTGCAGGACCTCGGATCGATGGCGGAGCGGGTCGACGACGGCCTGACCGGGCACGTCGCCGCCGATGGCGCGGGATTCGCCGACGCCGCGGTGCGGCTGCTGACCGATGACGCCCATTGGCGATCCCGGCACCGCGCGGCCCTGGAACGACAGCGCGCCTGGGGCTGGGACGACGCGGCCCGGGCCTTCGAGGGGCTGCTTGGCTGATGCGCGTGTTGCAGGCCATGGCGGGCGCGGAATTCGGCGGCGCCGAGTCCTTCTTCGTCCGCCTCGCCCTTGCCCTTCGGGCCGCCGGCCTGGACCAGCGGGTGGTGATCCGCCGCCATCGGAAGCGGGCCGAGACCCTGCGCGGCGGCGGGATCGACGTGACCGAACTGCCGTTCGGCGGCCCGCTGGACCTGCGCAGCCGATGGATGTTCCGCCGGCAGACGGCGGCGTTCGGTCCGCGCGTGGTGATGACGTGGATGAATCGGGCAACCCGGTTCTGCCCGCGCGGCCGACGGCACGGATTCGTTCACGTGGCACGGCTCGGCGGCTATTACGACCTCAAGTATTACCGGCACTGCGACCACCTGATCGGCAACACCCCGGACCTGGTCGACTACCTGACGCGCCAGGGCTGGCCGGCGGAGCGCGCGCATTTTCTACCCAATTTCGTGTCCGCCGACCGCCGGCCGCCGCTGCCGCGCCGCCATCTGTCGACCCCGGACAGCGTGCCGCTGGTCCTGGCCCTCGGGAGACTGCACCGCAACAAGGCCTTCGACGTCCTGCTCGACGCCTTGGTCCGGGTGCCCGACGCCTACCTTTGGCTGGCCGGGGACGGACCGCTGCGCCGCGACCTGGAAATCCGTGCCGGACACCTGGGAATCAAGCCACGGGTCCGCTTCCTCGGCTGGCGCGATGACACGGCCGAACTGTTCGCGGCTTGCGACCTGTTCGTGTGCCCGTCGCGTCACGAGCCGCTGGGCAACGTGGTGCTGGAGGCCTGGGCCCAGGAGGTGCCGGTGGTGGCGACCGACAGCCTTGGCCCGGGCACCTTGATCGAGCACAACCAGTCGGGGCTGCTGGTCCCGGTCGACGACTCCCGCCGACTGGCCGAGGCCATGCGCTACCTGCTGGACGATCCGGCGGTGGCGGCGCGGAACGCGGCCGGCGGCCACGAGCGCTATCGCCGCGAGTTCACCGAACAGGTGGTGGTCGGGCGCTATCTGGATTTCTTCCAATCGATCGCCGGGACATGTGCGGCATCGCCGGCCTGATGACCCGCCATGGGGCGGCACCGGACCGCGCGGTGCTGGACCGCATGGCGGCGGCCCTGACCCATCGCGGTCCCGACGGTGGCGGCGTCCACGTGTCCGGCGGCGTGGGCTTGGTCCACACCCGCCTGGCGATCATCGACCTGGCGACCGGCGATCAGCCGCTGTTCGGACCGGGACCCGACCACGAGCGTTCGGCGCTGGTCGCCAACGGGGAGATCTACAACCACGTCGAGTTGCGCGCCGGATTGAGCGGGGCGGCGTTCCGCACCGGCTCCGACTGCGAGCCTCCGCTGCATCTCCAGGCCGATCGCGGAGACGGCTTCGTCGACTCCCTGCGCGGCATGTACGCCCTGGCGCTGCACGACCCGAGGCGGCGAGAACTGAAATTGGCCCGCGATCCGTTCGGCATCAAGCCGCTGTATCTGGCCGAGACTCCGGACGCCGTCCTGTTCGCCTCCGAGCCCCGGGCCCTGCTGGCGTCCGGCTTGGTGCCGCGCGACCCGGACCCGGGGAAAATCCTTGAACTGTTGCAGCTCCAGTTCACCACCGGCGCGGCGACTCCGTTTCGGGCGATCCGGCGGCTGCCGCCGGGCGCCCTGGTGACCCTGCGCGACGGAAGAATTATATCCGAGACGCGGCGCGAGGCCCTGCCGGCCGACATCGGGCCGCAGGACGCCGACGCGCGGGCGGCGCTGGCGCGGTTCGATTCCCTGTTCGAGGACGCGGTGACGATTCACCAGCGTTCGGACGTGCCCTACGGCATGTTTCTTTCGGGTGGAGTCGATTCCTCGGCGGTGTTGGCGATGATGGCGCGCCTCAACCCGCGCCCGGTGCGCGCCTACACGGCGTTTTTTCCGGATGCCGTCGGCGCCGTGGGCGACGAGCGGGCGGCGGCGGCGGCGGCGGCGCGCGCCGCCGGGGCGGAACGGATCGACGTGCCGTTCACCGAGGCCGACTTCTGGGCGATGTTGCCGGACGCGGTGACGGCGATGGACGATCCGGTGGCCGACTATGCCATTCTGCCGACCCTCAAGCTGGCCCGCGCGGCGCGGGCCGAAGGACTCAAGGTGGTGCTGAGCGGCGAGGGGGGCGACGAGGTGTTCGGTGGCTACGGGCGCTATCGGGGGGCGATGCGTCCCTGGCCGCTGACCCGGGCGGTCCGCCGGCGGGGCATTCTGGACGGCCTTGGCGTGCTGCGCGACTCCCCCGTCGGCTGGCGCGATGGCCTCGCCGCCATCGAGCGCGAGGGGAGGCGCCCCGGCTGGTCGCGTTTGCAAAGGGCGCAGGCGGCCGACGTCGCCGGGTGGCTGCCCAACGATCTGCTCGTCAAGCTCGACCGTTGCCTGATGGCGGAGGGGGTGGAGGGACGGGTCCCGCTGCTCGACGATCGTCTGGCCGGTTTCGCGTTCGCGTTGCCGGATCGACTCAAGGTTGTTGACGGGCGCGGAAAATGGTTGCTGCGACGCTGGCTCGCCACGGCGCTGCCGGAGAGCGATCCGTTGGCCCGCAAGCGCGGATTCACGGTGCCGGTGGCAACCTGGATTCGGGCCCGTGGGCGACCTCTCGGGCGATTGGTGGCGGCACAGCCCGGGGTCGCGGCCCTGTGCCGGCCGGAGGCGGTCGAGGCGCTGTTCGGGGATCCCGCGCCGCGCGCCGGCAAGGCCGCCTGGAGCCTGCTGTTTTTCGCGCTTTGGCACCAACACTACGTGGTTGGACAACGGCTTGTCGCCGATGTCGAGGAATCCTTGGCATTGTTGTAAAGTGACTGGCACTATTGATCCCACGCCGTGCCATCCCGGGGAGCGTCCGCATGCCGCAACTCAGATTTACCCTTCGCGTCCAGCGGGAGAACGGAAAACCGCTCAAACATCCGCGCGAAATGCACGGCACCTACTTCGAGACCCACAACCACAGCACCTTCGCCTGGTTGGCCGCCGAGGTGCCAGCCGCGCGACCGCTGCACAACTGCACCATCGCCCTGCATCCCAACGGGGTCAGCGTGATGGGATTCGAGCGGGATGGCGAGAGCTACGGCTACCAGGAGTGGTGGCTGGTTCCGGAAACGGAGGGCGTTCCCGCGTCCGAGGAGGCGGCCGTATCGTCGCCTGGCCGCTACGAATGGACGGCCGACATGGCGCTCGGCGTTACCGCCGTCGACACCGGCCACCGGATGCTGCTCGATCAGGCGACCCGGCTGGCGGATCTTGTTTCGGCCGATGACCGATTGGCCATCCGAAGCCTGCTCGCCGACATGGTCGAGGAGGCGGTGTACAACTTCGCGCGCGAGGAGGGGCTTCTCGACTACGCCGGCTTCCCGGCCATCAACGCCCATCGCAGCCGCCACGAACTGTTTCTGGACAAGTTGCGCGAGGTCCGCGCGCGTCTGGCGAACGAGCCGGAAGCGGTCGACCTGGACGATCTGCTCGTGACGCTGGACTCCTGGGTATCCGATCACGTCAAGGGCGCCGACCGCGAGTGGATGCCCTATGCCCGGCCCGCCACGGCCGATGACACGCGGCCGGCCGGCGACGTCGAGGCGGCGGACTCCGACGGCTGGCTGGACGAGGAAAGCGGCGTGGCGTCGGTTCTGGACGGCGCCGACGGGGTGTCGGAGCCGCCGGACGAGGAACTGGCCCATCTGTTCGAGGACGCCGACGACGACCAGGACGATGTCCTGGACATCGATTTGCGGGCGATGCTGGGCCGCGATCCCACGGAGGAGGACGCGCCGGAGGACTCGGCCGCCGATTGGGACGATCTGCTGCTCGACGCGGATGGCGAGGCCGAGGACCCCGGCGAGGCGCCGCCGCCGGACGCGCCCGGCCCGTCGGGAGATTCGGACGTCGAATTGACGGCGGACTCCGAGCCGGATGCCGGGGTGGAGCCCGAGGTCGTTGACGACCAGACGTTGGAACCGGCCGCCGACGCGGACGAGGAGGTGCTCCTCGCGTTGGAAGACGACTCGCTGTTGGAGATGGACACCGACGCGACGTGGCCGGACGCCGAATCGTTGCCCGACGAAACCACCGACGCGGACCCGGATCCAGACCTCGGCTCCGACGCCGAACGACATGTGCCGGACGTGGAGGCGGTCGAGCCGTCGGCGGGCGACGATTCCGACCCCGAGCCGGCATTGCCGCCGTTCGATCCCCGTCACCCGGAAGCCGCCGATGGCGCCCTCGTCTGGCGCGAGGAGATGAGCGTCGGGGTGCCGGAGCTCGACGACGACCATCGCCGGATGCTGGACATGACCGAGCGCCTGCGCCGGGAGCGTGGCGACCCCGACCCGGAGGCGCGGCGCGCGGCGGTCGGCGACGTGCTCGATTTCCTGGTCGATTACACGGAGCACCACTTCGATCGCGAGGCACGGGTCATGGCGGCGGTCGACTACGAGCACCGGGAGGCGCATCTCAAGATCCACCGGGAACTGCAGGAAGTGGTGCATGAACTGAAGGTGCAGTACGGCGGTGCCCCGGATAGCGTCGATCTGGACCTTGTCTATGAATTTCTGCGGACCTGGCTGGTCCAGCACATTCTCAAGGAAGATCTGGCCTTCGCGTCGCTGGTGGCCGACAGCCCGGTGGCCCTGGCGGCGGCGGCCGTGGCCGGCGACGGCGACCTCCTCGATGATCTGGCGGCGGCCGGCGCGGAGGCTCTCGACGAGGTCGCGATGACCGAGGCGGGGGGCGCGCCGGAATTCCGGATCCCGAACGACGATCTGGACGGCCCGTCGCTCGACGGCCTGAACGGCGATCTGGACGGCTTGTCGGTCGGCGGCCTGGACGACGATCTGGTGACGGTCGGCGGGGGCGATGACGGCATCGCGGATCTCGACGTCGCGGAGCCCGAGTCCCTTCCGTTCGACGTGGCGGCGGACGTAACCGGCGAGGCCGCTGAATTGCCGCCGTTCGAGGTCGAACCGGAGGACTTCGCCGACCCGCCGGGCGAGCCCGCGGACCCCGTCGGGGTGGAGGCTCTGGATCGCTTGGCCGATGTGGAATCGTTGATGGAGAACATACGCGAACTGGTGCGGCGGACCGAGGAAATCGGCGGTCGGCACAAATGAGCGGGCGGTTCGATCTGCTGGTGCGCGGTGGCGCCTGCGTGCTGCCGTCGGGGACTGCGGTCACCGACGTGGGGGTGCGCGACGGGCGCGTCGCGGCGATCGGCCGGCTTGACGGGGCGACGGCCGATGCGGACATCGACGCGGCCGGGTTGCACGTGCTGCCGGGGGTGATCGATTCCCAGGTCCACATGCGCGAGCCGGGCCTGGAGCACAAGGAGGATTTCGCCACCGGAACCACCGCCGCCGTGCTGGGCGGCGTGACGGCGGTCATGGAGATGCCCAACACCCGGCCGAACACCACCACGGCGGCCGCCCTGGCCGACAAGGCGCGGCGCGCCAAGGGCCGGGCGCGGTGCGACATGGCGTTCTTCGTCGGCGCCAGCGGCGACAACCTGGAGCAACTGGGCGATCTGGAGCGGCTGCCGTCGTGCGCCGGGGTCAAGGTGTTCATGGGGTCCTCGACCGGCAACCTGCTGGTCGAGGACGATGTCACGCTGGCCCAGGTCTTGGCCAACGGCAACCGGCGGGTGGCCGTGCATTGCGAGGACGAACCAAGGTTGCGCGCGCGATTTGCCCTGGTCGAGGGCGGCGCCCCGGTGGCGATGCACGCCGAATGGCGCGACGCCGAAACCGCGCGGCTGGCCACCGAGCGGCTGCTGCGGCTGGCCCGTGGCGTCGGGCGGCGGGTTCACGTGCTGCACGTGACCACGGCCGAGGAAATGGGCTTGCTGCCCGAATTTCGGGATCTGGCGACGGTGGAGGTGACGCCGCAACACCTGACCCTGGCCGCTCCCGAGGCCTACGAGACGCTCGGCACGCGGGCCCAGATGAACCCGCCGATCCGCGATGCCCGACATCGCGACGCCCTGTGGCGGGCGGTGGACGAGGGGCTGGTCGACGTGATCGGCTCCGACCACGCGCCGCACACCCTTGCCGAGAAGGCCGAGTCCTATCCGAACAGCCCGTCCGGGATGCCGGGGGTCCAGACCCTGCTTCCGGTGATGCTGAACCATGTCAACGCCGGCCGCCTGAGCCTGCGGCGGCTGGTCGACCTGACGAGCGCCGGCCCGGCCCGGGTCTATGGAGTGGCCGGAAAAGGGCGGATCGCGCGCGGCTACGACGCCGATTTCTCGCTGGTCGACCTGAAGGCCGAACGCACCCTGTCCGATCGCTGGAGCGCCTCGCGCTGCGGCTGGACGCCGTTCGACGGGATGCGGATCACCGGTTGGCCGGTCGCCACCGTCGTGCGGGGCCGCGTGGTGATGCGGGACGGCGAGGTTCTGGGCGATCCGGCGGGCGCGGCGATCCGTTTCCAGGACACGCTTCGCTGACCGCGCGGCGGCCCTATTCCTGTTGGATCAGGGTGCCGACCCCGTGCTCGGTGAAGGTTTCGAGCAGCAGCGCGTGCGGCACCCGGCCGTCCAGGATGACCGCGCCGCTGACTCCCTGCTGAACGGCGTCCAGGCAGGTTTGCACCTTGGGGATCATGCCGCCGTGGATGGTCCCGTCGCGGATCAGGTCGTGCACCTGGGCGACCGTGAGGTCCGACAGCAGGTCGCCGTTTGTGTCGAGCACCCCGGCGACGTCGGTCAGCATCAACAGGCGGCGGGCGCGCAGGGCGCCGGCCACCGCGCCGGCCGCCGTGTCGGCGTTGATGTTGAAGGTCTCGCCGTCGACCCCCTGGCCGATCGGCGCGATCACCGGGATGATGTCGGTCTCCTCGAACACGTCGAGCAGGTGCGGGTTGATTTCCTCCGGCTCGCCGACGAATCCCAGATCGAGCACGCTCTCGATGTGCGATTCCGGGTCCTTGCGGGTGCGGTGCAGCTTGCTGGCGCGGATCAGGTGGCCGTCCTTGCCCGACAGGCCGACCGCGAAGCCGCCGGCGGCGTTGATCTCGGAGACGATCTGCTTGTTGATGGATCCTGCGAGAACCATCTCGACCACGTCCACGGTGGCCCGGTCGGTGATCCGCAGGCCGTCGATGAATTCGCTTTGGATCTTGAGCTTGTCCAGCATTCGGCCGATCTGCGGGCCACCGCCATGCACCACCACGGGGTTGATCCCGACCTGACGCAGCAGCACGATGTCGCGCGCGAACAGCCTGGCCAGGGTGCCATCGCCCATCGCGTGGCCACCGTACTTGATGACGAAGGTCTCGCCGGCGTACTTGCGCATGAACGGCAGCGCCTCGGACAGGGTCGCCGCCTGGGCCAGCCATTCCTCGTGGGTTTTTTCGCCTGCGCCGTCGGTCATCGGTCAGGGACTCCTCGTTGCCTCTGGGAGGGCTTCTAGCCGGTTTTCGATCGCGGGGCCAGGGCCGGGATGGCCGCTCGGCGGGCGTTGTCGCCGTCACGCCGCCGCAAGATTCGCCTTGCTCGCCGCGCCCGTCCAGATAAAATACATTAATTTCGAATAATTAAAGGGCCGCAGGGGGAATTCGCCATGGTCTGGAAAGGGCGTCCGCACAAGACCCGGACGGCGACGCGCGGTGGCGTCGCGAATCACGAGGCGGCCGACGACGAGCCGAACGATCCACCGCCGGATCCGGAGCCGCATCGCGGTGCCCTTCGGACCATCGCCCATTTCATTTACGATGCCTTCGGTGTGCTTTTTTCGGCCCTGATCCTGGCCAAGGACGGGGTCGTTGGCCTTCATATGAATGCGTTGCGCGCCCTGATCAGGACTCCGGTCGCGCATGCCATCGAGGATTCCCGCACGGTGCGCCGAGCCGCCATCGTGACGCGCCGGGCGACCCGCCTGCGCAACCGTGGATTGTTTCGATATTTTTGGGAAAAGCGCTGGTTCTTCATTGCCATGGTTGTTGGGATCGGGCTCCTGTCGATGCCCACCCCGGATGGCTTGACGCGCGAGGGGCTGATCGTGCTCACCATGTCGGTGATCGCGACGATATTGTTCATCACCGAGCCGGTGCCGCTGCCCACGGTGGCGTTGCTGATCATCGTCGGCCAAGTGTTGTTACTGGGGATCGAATCCACCGAGGTGGCACGGAGCCTGATGAAGGACTCGGTGCTGTTCATCATGGGATCGCTGATGCTCGCGGTGGCGGTCGTCAAACAGAAACTGGATAAGCGGATCGCTTTCTTCATCGTCAAGATCACCGGCACCAAGACGGCCCGTATCGCGTTCGGGATTTCGGTGGTGTCCGGTCTTCTGGCGTCGTTCATCGGCGAGCACACCGTGGCCGCGATGATGCTGCCGGTGGGCATTACCCTGATCACCCTGACCTCGGACGATCCGAAGAAGGTGCGCAATCTGGCCGCCGTTCTGCTGTTCTCGATTTCCTATGGTTGTTCGGTGGCCGGCATCGGGACCCCGTCCGGCGGCGCCCGCAACGCCATCATGATCGGCTACTGGAAGGATTTCTTCTACGATCCGACCAATCCGGAAACCTACAAGTTCCTCATCGATTACATGAAATGGATGCTCTACGCCTATCCCATGTTCCTCGTCCAACTGCCCTTCGTGACCCTGATCCTGCTGCTCACCTTCAAGCCCGAGTATCGGGACCTGTCGCGCGCCGTGGTCAAGCTGCGCGGGCAGATCGAGGAACAGGGGCCGATGAAGGGCGCCGACTACGTGGCCATCCTGCTGTTTCTGTTCATCCTGATCGGCTGGATCACCATATCCGGCAGCATCGGCATGGGCACGGTGGCGATCCTTGGCGCCGCCGCCTTCCTGGTCGCCGGCCTGGTGCGCTGGGAGGACGTCAACTCCGGCGTCAACTGGGGGGTGGTGCTGCTCTACGCGGCGGCGATCTCGCTCGGCGTGCAGATGAAGGATACCGGGGCGGCGGCCTGGGTCGCCAACAGCTTCCTGACCCTGCTGGAACCGCTGGGGATGGGCGAGGGAATCGGCCTGTGGGGGGCCGTCTCGGTGCTCACCACGTTCGTCACCAACACCATGTCGAACGGCGCCGCGGTGGCGGTTCTGGGGCCGATCGTGCTCAATCTGGCGACGGCGGCGCAGGAAAGCCCGATCGTCATCGGCTTCATCACCGCCGTGTCGTCGGCCTTCGCCTATCTCACCGTGGTTGGAACGCCAGCCTGCACCATCGTCTACGCCTCGGGATATCTGAAAACCACGGACTTCCTGAAAGTGGGTTGGAAAATGGCCGTCATATCGACCATCATCATGCTTCTGTGCGCGGCCCTGTATTGGCCGATGCTGGGTGTCTGAGCGCGGGGGGACGAAGGCATGCTCGAACTTGAAAAGATCGACGAGACGCGATTTCGAATCCTCGTCTGCATCGACGGATCGGACGAATCCTATCGCGGGCTCCGCTATGCCGCGAAGCTGGGCGGCGGGATCGACGCCGACATCTGCCTTGTCTACGTGCGGCCGATGGACCAGGGGCTCTACTCGGGCGGCCTGCAGGTGCGGGTGGCGCGCGAGAACATGCTCAACTGGGGCCTCGAACTGCCCGGCATCCGATACCTGAGGAAGGCCAGCGACATGCTGGTCGAGATGGGGGTGATGGGCGACGACTGGGAGAGCCAGTCGTTCCACACGGACGTCGAGGGCGATCCCCTGGGCGACAACAAGACCGTCTACACCAACCGCGACGGCAAGCAGATCATCCTCAAGCTGAAGGTCTCGCAGAGAATCGCCGAGGGCATCCTGGAGCAATGGGAGATCGGCAAGTATCAGATCCTGATCCTCGGGGCGTCGGAGCGCTGGCGGGGAGGGCGCCTGGCCTCGTTCATGGACCCCGAGGTGGCGGAGACGGTCGCCACGTCGGCGCCCTGCTCGGTGATCGTGGCGCGCGAACTGGAGGAGGGGCATGGTCACCTGATCTGCACCGACGGGTCGGACATCTCGATGGCGGCGGTGGCCATTGACGCCCAGCTCGCGTCGCGCTGCGACTGCCCGATTTCCCTGCTGTCGATAAGCCCGGACGCGGAGGGGGAGGCGGCGGCGCGGGACGCCGTGGCGCGCGCCGAGGCGATGCTCAAGGAGATGGGGGTCGAGGTCCTGGAGACCATTGTCAAGGTGGGCGATCCGGTGGAGCAGATCGTCGAGACCGGCCCCGGCTATTCGCTGATCGTCGTCTCGGACAGCGCCAAGAGCGGTCTGCAGCGCCTCATCAAGGGATCGGTGGCCTATCGGGTGATGGCCAAGGCCTACAATTCGGTGATGATCGTGCGGTGAGGCCGCGCCCTTCGCGGGCCGGCTTTGCCGGGCGCCGCGAGGCGATTAAAAAACAACGGATCGCACCGGGCGAGACTTGACCGAGCCCGCGCGGCGCCGATTATTCCGCGCCGGCCGCCAGACCGTCCGCGTCCTCGCCGTCCATGTCGCCGGGCGCCGTCGCCATGGCCGCCGACAGCAGCCCGGCCGATTGACGGATCGCGAACTCGATCTCGTCGGCCACCGGAGCATTTTCGCGCAGGAAATTCTTTGCGTTCTCGCGGCCCTGGCCGATCCGTTGGTCGTGGTAGGAAAACCACGAGCCGGACTTGTCGACCACTCCGGCCTTGACCCCCAGGTCGAGCAGTTCGCCGGTTTTCGAAATGCCCTCGCCGTACATGATGTCGAATTCGGCCAGCTTGAACGGCGGCGCCACCTTGTTCTTGACCACCTTGACCCGGGTCTGGTTGCCGACCACCTCGTCGCGGTCCTTGATCTGCCCGGTACGGCGGATTTCCAGGCGCACCGAGGCGTAGAACTTGAGCGCGTTGCCGCCGGTCGTGGTTTCCGGGTTGCCGAACATGACGCCGATCTTCATGCGGATCTGGTTGATGAAGATGATCAGGGTGTTGGAGCGGGCCACCGAAGAGGTCAGCTTGCGCAACGCCTGACTCATCAGGCGCGCCTGAAGGCCCACGTGGGTGTCGCCCATCTCCCCTTCCAGTTCGGCCCGCGGCACCAGGGCGGCCACCGAATCGATCACCAGCACGTCGACGGCGCCCGAGCGGACCAGGGTGTCGGCGATCTCCAGCGCCTGCTCGCCGGCGTCGGGCTGCGAGATCAGCAGATCGTCCACCTTCACCCCGAGCCTGCGCGCGTAGGCCGGGTCGAGGGCATGCTCGGCGTCCACGAAGGCGCAGGTCCCACCGACCTTCTGTGCCTCGGCCACCGCGTGCAGGGCCAGGGTCGTCTTGCCGGAGCTTTCCGGGCCGTAAATCTCGACGATGCGCCCGCGCGGCAAGCCGCCGATCCCCAGCGCGATGTCGAGGCCGAGCGAGCCGGTGGAGACGGCGTCCACGTCGACCGCGTTGTCACGCTGGCCGAGCTTCATGATCGATCCCTTGCCGAACGCCCGTTCGATCTGCGTGACGGCGGCTTCCAGGGCTTTGTTCTTGTCCATGGTATCCTTGTCCAACAAGCGAAGCACGGTCTGGCTCATGTCTTCGGCCCTTATTCCATAAGGTTGAACCCAACGCAACCTGCCCCCTGAATGTACACAATTTGTTCTTTCGCGTAAACCCAAAAAAAACACGTAAAAACAATAAATTAGAATATATTTTCGCGGTATGTTCCGGGCGCCCCCTGGGTTGTGGCGCCGGGGGCCTCCCATACCATGGCCTGTCATCCCGCGAGCCGGACGGCGCGGCGGCTTGCGGCCGGAGGCGGCTTGCGCGACCATGGGGCGCCGACTCGGGGAGGGGGCATGGAAACCGGTCTGCCGCACGACGTCATTGGCGATATCCAGATCTGGACGGTGTTCCTGCTGCTCGCCGGGGTCCTGGCGCTCTACGTGACCGAGCGTCTGCCCATGGAGATCACGTCGATCGGCGCGATCGTTCTTCTGATCGTGATTTTTCATTTTTTTCCGGCGGCCGGCGCGGACGGCGTCAATCGTCTCGACGTGGCGCGTCTTCTGGCCGGGTTCAGCAATCCGGCCCTGCTGACCGTGCTGGGACTTCTGGTGATCGGCCAGGGGCTGGTGCGCACCGGAGTCCTGGAGCGCGGCGCCCTGGCCCTGCTGTCGCTGTCGCGCGGCCGCGCTGCCCTGTCGGTCGCGATCGCCCTTGCCACGGTGACCCTGATCAGCGCGGTGATGAACAACGTGCCGGTGGTGGTGATTTTCATCCCGATCTTGCAGCGTCTGGCCGAGCGGATGAAGGTGTCGCCGAGCCGCGTCATGAT
The DNA here is from genome assembly GCA_028282245.1 of Magnetospira sp. GTDB lineage: Bacteria > Pseudomonadota > Alphaproteobacteria > Rhodospirillales > Magnetospiraceae > JANQGL01. Next base: position 35,581 of record JANQIL010000110.1, on the reverse strand, counting down.
GGGGCTCAGCTTCACCGCCGCCATGGGCGGCTCGATGACCCTGGTCGGCTCGGGGTCCAACCTGCTGGTGTCCAGCGAGTTGGTCGCGCTTGGCGAGCGGCCGCTGGGTTTCTTCGAGATGATTTTGCCGGCAACCGTCCTGGCCGTGGTCGGCCTGATCTATGTGCTGTTCGCCATGCCGCGCCTGCTGGTCGACCGGGCGTCGCTGGCCGAGAAGCTGCTCGCCCGCTCGGCCAAGTATTTCATGGCGCAGATTCCGATTCACGCCGGGTCGCCGCTCGATGGCGTCGAGGCGGTGGGCGCGGTGGTCAAGGCGCTGCCCACGGTGCGGCTGCGGATGGTGGTGCGCGAGGAGCGGGTGTTCCGGCCACCGTTCCACGGATTCAGGCTGCGCACCGGCGATCTGGCGGTGGTCGCCGGATCGCGCCGGGCGCTGACCGAAATCCAGGGCAAGCACCCGGGCCTCCTCAAGCCGCCCGGATTCCACGATCACGCACCACCGGAGGCGATCGGCGACGTGCTGCAGGACGAGGACCGCGCGCTGGCCGAGGTGATGGTGGCGCCCGGCTCCAGCCTGATCCGGCGGCGCATCGGGCGGGCCGGCTTCCAGGCCCGCAGCCGCTGCGCGGTGCTTGGCATCCGGCGCCGCGACGTGGTGTTCCGCAGCCGCCTGTCGCGGATTTTCATGGAGGCCGGGGATCTGCTGCTGGTCCAGGGGCGGGCCGAGGACGTGGAAAGACTGCGCGACGATCCGGACGTGGTGCTGATGTCCGGGTCCAGCGAGGACCTGCCGCACCGGCGCGGCGTGGTGCGGTCGCTGATCGTGTTCCTGATCTTCGTGATCGTCGCGGCGAGCGGCCTGGTGCCGGTGGTGGTGCTGGCGATCGGCGGCGCGGCGGGGATGGTGGCGCTTGGCGTTCTGAACGTGACCCAGGCGGCGCGCGCCCTCGACGCGCGGATCGTCACCGTGATTCCGGCCACCCTGGCGTTCGGCGCCGCCCTGCAGGAGACCGGCGGCGCGGCCCTGATCGCCCACGCCCTCACCGGGCTGCTGGCCGGCGTCGGTCCGGTCGCCGTGTTGTCCGGATTCTTCCTGATCATGGCGGCGCTGTCCAATCTGATCGGCTCCAACGCCACGGCGGTCCTGTTCACGCCGATCGCGGTCGGCCTGGCCGGCGAACTGGGGGGCGACGCGCATCTCTATGCCATCGCGGTGCTGCTGGCCGCCAACTGCGCTTTCGCCACGCCGACCGGCTACCAGACCAGCCTATTGGTAATGGGCCCCGGGCATTACCGCTATATGGATTTCGTGCGCGCCGGGGGGCCGCTCGTGGTGGTGTTGTGGGGAGCGTTCACGGCCTACGCCCTTTGGGCGTTGGGGTAGGGGGCTTTGTCGAGCGAGCCCGCGACCCGGCCTCCGAGGCAATCGCGGCACCGCCGTCGGGGACGCCGCCGCGCCTTTTCTGGTATGTTGTCCGCGCGGCGTATCCGTTTTTAGGGAGTTTCTCATGGGTATATTCACGGCAGACCCGTTCGACCGATTCAACGGGCGATCGTTGGTGGCCGGGCGCCGGGCTCGCGACCACCGCATGGGGTTCGGGGCCCGATCGACCGTCAAGTCAATGATCGCGATCGTCTCGCTCGCCCTGGCGATGGGGCTCGCGGCAATCGACGGGTCGGCCGCCGATGACGGCGCCGCGACGATCACGCCGGCCTTCGGATGGCCGGAGTCGGTCCGCGTCCCGGTGCGCGTGGCCAAGCTCAAAAAAGGCAATACGATGCAAGCCGTGTTCACGCTCGTCGGGGCGCGTAATCCGGCGGACGGGACCTATCTGGTGACCCCAAGGGAGTTCGAGATCGTTCAATTGAACGGCGAAGTCATCGACACACCCGGGGAGCGGGCGGAAATCGCCCCGGTTCAGGCCCTGTCGTCGCTTGCGCCGAGTTTTCGGGTGTCGGATGGCGGCGAGCTTCTGTCGCTCGAGGGGTTCGACATCGACCGCCTGCTGTCCGAGCTGCGCGCGTTCATAGGGGCCCAGGAGCAATTGGACGCCGAGAAGCAGGCGGTATTGGATCGGATATTCGCCCAAATGCGCACTCCGGCGATGCAACGGCAGATCGCCGCCAAAACCGGGGATGACTGGGCCTATTGGGTGACGTTCTGGCGCCACGCGGAATTTGCCGAGGGCGAGACCGTCGTCCTGACCTCGGTGATTCCGATGTTTGGAACCAGTGTCGAGCAACAGACCCGCATACACTCCCTGGGGCCGGTGTCCGACTGCGTCGGCTGCGTGCGCCTGCGCGCCGAATCGCTGCTGGACGGTCCGGAGTTCAAGGCCGCCTTCGCGTCCATGATGCGCCGGCAGGTCAAGGAGATGGCCGGCGACCGGGCGGCCGGGCTCGAGGACTTCCTCGCGGGTCTGGAGGACATTCGTCGCAGGATCGTGATCGAGGCGATCACCGCGCCCGCCACCTTGATGCCGCGACGGGTCATGGTCGAGTCGAGGACCATCTTGCGGGCCGGCGGCCAGCCTCCGAAGGAGCAGGTGGAGAAAACCACCTGGACGTTCGACTGGCCGGGGGACTCCCATTAGGTGACGACTGGGTTTCCCCGCCGCATGTTGAGCGTCGGTTTCCGATCGGCTACTGTATGTAGCTGACTCTCGACCAACCCCGCACAGGCCCGCACATCCATGAGCACCGGCGCCCCGGCCGAGGACATTCGCGACACCAGGCTTGCCGACGCGCTCGGCGAGCGCTACCTGTCCTATGCCCTCTCCACGATCATGTCGCGCTCGCTGCCCGACGTGCGCGACGGCCTCAAACCGGTGCATCGCCGGCTCCTCTACGCCATGCGGCAACTGAAGCTGAACCCCGGCACCGGCTTCAAGAAATGCGCCCGCATCGTCGGCGACGTGATGGGCAAGTATCATCCGCACGGCGATCAGGCCATCTATGACGCCATGGTCCGTCTGGCCCAGGAATTCGCGCAGCGCTATCCGCTGGTCGACGGGCAGGGCAACTTCGGCAACATCGATGGCGACAACGCCGCCGCCATGCGCTACACTGAGGCCCGCCTGACCGAGGTGGCGCATGCCCTGCTCGACGGCATCGACGAGAACGCGGTCGATTTCCGCGCCACCTACGATGGCGAGGAGGAGGAGCCGGCGGTGCTGCCGGCCGCCTTCCCGAACCTGCTCGCCAACGGTGCCCAGGGCATCGCGGTGGGCATGGCGACCGCGATCCCACCGCACAACGTGGGCGAGCTTTGCGATGCCCTGCTGCACCTCGTCAGGCATCCGAACGCCACGCTGGAAAAACTGGTCGACTTGGTGCCCGGGCCCGATTTCCCGACCGGCGGGGTGCTGGTGGAGAGCCGCGACGGGGTCGCCGAGGCCTATCGCACCGGGCGCGGGTCGTTCCGAATCCGGGCGCGCTGGACGGTCGAGAAGCTGCGTTTGGGCATGTTCCAGATCGTCGTCACCGAAATTCCCTATCAGGTGCAGAAGGCGCGCCTGCTCGAAAAAATCGCCGAGCTTCTGGAGGCCCGCAAGCTGCCGTTTCTGGCCGACGTCCGGGACGAGTCCACGGACGAGGTGCGGTTGGTCCTGGAACCGCGCAATCGCGGCCTCGATCCGGACTCGATGATGGAACAATTGTTCCGTCTGACCGACCTGGAAACCCGTTTCGGACTCAATCTGAATGTGCTGGACGCCGACAACACGCCGCGCGTGATGTCCTTGCGCGAGGCGCTGACGGCCTATCTGGACCATCGCCACGTGGTTCTGACGCGGCGCACCGAGCACCGCCTGGAGAAGATCGCCCGCCGCCTCGAAATCCTCGAAGGCTTCCTGGTCGCCTATCTCAACCTCGATGAAGTGATCCGAATCATCCGGGAGGAAGACGAGCCGAAACGGGAAATGATGCGCCGCTTCGGCCTTTCCGACCTCCAGGCGGAGTCCATCCTCAACATGCGGCTGCGCCAGTTGCGCAAGCTGGAAGAGATCGAAATTCGCGCGGAGCACGCGAAACTGACCGCCGAGAAGACCGACCTGGAGGACCTGCTGGCCGATCCGCAACGGCGCTGGGCACGGATCGCCGAGCAGATTTCCGAGACCCGGGCCCGCTTCGGCGGCAAGACCGAACTCGGGCGGCGGCGCACCGAGATCGGCCAGCCGCCGAGCGCCGTGGTGGTGCCGCTGGATTCGATGATCGAGCGGGAACCGGTGACCGTGCTGTGCTCGGAGAAGGGCTGGGTCCGGGCGCTCAAGGGTCACGTGGAGAACGTTGCGAATTTGAAATATAAGGAAGGCGACCGGGAACGTTTCGTCATCAGGTGCGAAACGACCGATAAGCTGTTGATTTTTGCGACCAACGGCCGCTTCTACACCCTCGGGGTCGACCGCCTGCCGGGCGGGCGGGGGATGGGAGAGCCGGTCCGTCTGATGGTCGACCTGCCCAACGAGCACGATATCGCGGCGGTCCTGGTCCACAAGCCGGGACGCGAACTGCTGATCGCCGCGTTCTCCGGGCGCGGGTTCCGGGTCGCCGAGGACGAGGTGGTGGCGCAGACCCGCTCCGGCCGCCAGGTGATGACCCTGGGCGGCGTCGACCGGGCCCGGATCTGCCGGCCGGTCGCCGGGGACTCGGTGGCGGTGATCGGCAAGAACCGCAAGCTGCTGGTGTTCGCGGTCGACGAAATCCCGGTGATGGCGCGAGGGCGCGGGGTGATCCTGCAAAAATACCGCGACGGCGGGCTGTCCGACCTCAAGGTGTTCGGGCACGCCGACGGCCTGACCTGGAGTCTCGGCGGACGGACCCGCACCGAAACCGATCTGACGGCCTGGATTGGCAAGCGGGCGCAGAGCGGCCGCCTGCCGCCCAACGGTTTCCCGAAGTCGAACCGGTTTGGATGATCTGCGGCGATTCCTGTGTCGGACCTGGCGGCTGACCCGTCGGATCGACGACCGCCGGTCCGGGCTCCGTGGCCTGGTCGTGGATGGTCTGGTCGTGATCGACACGACCGGCTACCGGGAGCGCGGCGTCCTGCGCATGGGGTCCCACCAGGGACCGTTCTTCCGCGATTACCGGCTGCGGTTTCCGGCCCGGCACCGCGCCGAGTTCCGGTTCGAGGACGGCCGCCCCTTCCATGATCTCGACCTGCGCGGCGGCGCGTGGTCGGTCCGGCACCGCTGCGGCGACGACCTGTACCGGGGCCGCTTCACGCTTGAGCGTGGATCTCGGCTGCGGGTTCAATGGCGGGTCACCGGACCGACCAAGGATCTCTCCATCCTGAGCCGTCTGGAAGCCGTTTACGACCGACGAAAAGACTGCTACCGTAAGTATCGGCTTTCATGTCTCCCATAAATCAAGAGGTTCCGATGCGCGCTGAGACCACTCACACGACCTTGCTTGTCGCCGCCTGGCCATCGTTTCAGCAGAATCGCCTGATCAAGGGCCTTCTGCTGGCCTTTGCCGGGTCCCTTCTGTTGGCGGTGTCGGCCAAGCTTCAGATTCCGTTCTGGCCGGTGCCGATGACCATGCAGACGTTCGTGGTGCTGCTGATCGGCGCCGCCTTCGGGCCGCGCCTCGGCGTCGCCACCATCGCGCTCTATCTGCTCGAAGGCGCGGCCGGACTGCCGGTGTTCGCCGGCACCCCGGAAAAGGGGATCGGCCTTGCCTATATGATGGGCCCGACCGGCGGTTATCTCGTCGGCTACCTGGCCACCGCCTGGATCGTCGGCACTCTGGCCCAGCGGGGATGGGACCGGACCGTCCCGACCACCCTCGCGGCGATGCTGCTGGGGACCGTGACCCTCTACGTGCCGGGGATCATTTGGCTGACCTATCTGATCGGCTTCGAGAAGGCGATCCAGTTCGGCATGACGCCGTTCCTGCTCGCCGCCGCGTTGAAGATCGCCCTCGCCGCCGCCGTCCTGCCGACCGCCTGGAAGCTGCTGGCCCGTCGCGGCTGACCCTCTCCGGAGTCCCGGCCTTCACATGGAACCCCCGCCGTTGTCGGCGGGGGTTTCTTGTTGGGAGCAGCCCGCCGTTCAGCCGAACACCACCTTGGGCAACCAGGTGGCAAGCGCCGGAAACGCGGCCAACATGACCAGGCCGACGATCTGGATCACCACGAAGGGCACCGCGCCCCGATAGATTTGCAGGGTCGTGACCTGCTTCGGCGCAACGCCGCGCAGGTAGAACAGGGCGAAGCCGAACGGCGGGGTGAGGAACGAGGTTTGCAGGTTCATCGCCATCATGACCCCCAGCCACACCGGGTCGAGCCCCATGGCGAGCAGGATCGGGGCGACGATCGGCACCACGACGAAAATGATCTCGATGAAGTCGAGGAAGAACCCGAGCAGGAACATCAACCCCATCACCAGGACCACCGCCGCGAAGGCGCCGCCCGGCAATCCGGCCAGGAAATCGTGCACCAGCTCGTCGCCGCCGAAGCCCCGGAACACCAGCGAGAACAGGGCGGCGCCGATCAGAATCACGAACACCATCGCGGTGATGTTGACGGTGGCCCGCATGACATCCGGCAGAATCCCGGCCCGCCAAATCCGGATCACGCTCACCGCGGTGCCCTGGAGGACCAGCAGGCCGCCCGCCATTGCCGCCGCGATGGCCGCCATGTCGGCTCCGGGGATGACGTCGCGGGTGATTCTGAGATCGGCCCGCGCGGAGAGGGCGAACATCAGGGCCAGACCCCCGATGCCGAGATAGACCGGCCAGCCCGGAGCGTCGGTTTGCCGCAGCGCGCCCAGGTAGAGGGCGCCCACCGATCCGACCGCCGCCGCCTCGGTCGGGGTGGCGACGCCGGTCAGGATCGAGCCCAGGACGGAGACGATCAGGGCGATCGGCGGGATCAGCGCGCGGGCGATGACGAGTGCCGTCCGGAGGGGGCCGATGTCGCCCAACTCGCCGGACGGAATGGCCGGCGACGAGGCGGGACGCCGCCACGCCATGGCAAGCTGGTAGAGGATGTAAAGGGCGACCAGCAGGAGCCCGGGCAGCAGGGCGCCGGCGAACAGGTCGCCCACCGACACCGGCTCCGGCGAGAAGTTGCCGAGGCCTCGCTGGGCATCCTGATGGGCGTTGGAGATTTGGTCGCCGAGCAGGATCAGCACGATCGACGGCGGAATGATCTGGCCCAGGGTGCCGGCCGCCGAGATCGCCCCGCAGGCCAAACTCGGGTCGTACCCCCGGCGCAGCATGGTCGGCAACGACAGCAACCCCATGGTGACCACGGTCGCGCCGACGATGCCGGTCGATGCGGCGAGCAGGGTGCCGACGAGGATCACCGAAATTCCGAGGCCGCCGCGTATCGGCCCGAACAGGCGGCCCATGGAGTCCAGCAGTTCCTCGGCCACCCTGGAGCGCTCCAGCATCACCCCCATGAACACGAACAGCGGGAGCGCGATCAGCACCTCGTTGGTCATGCTGCCGAAAACCCGCTGCGGCATGAACGACAGGAAGGACGCGTCCAGGGTTCCGGTCAGGATGCCCAGGCCGGCGAAGGCGAGGGCCGTTCCGGACAGGGTGAAGGCGACCGGAAATCCGGCCATCAGCAACCCGAAGGTGGCCAGGAACATGAGCAGGCCCAGGAGGTCGCCGGACATATGGGTGGCCCCTTTCCCGGTTGGTCAGCCGTCCTCGTCGGCGTCCCCGACGAGGCTATGGGCGGCCCGGATGGCCAGCGAGGCACCCTGTAGGATCATCAGGCCGCCGAACACCGGAATCGCCGTCTTGAGCAGAAACACCGCCTGAATGCCGCTGGTTTCCTTGGAGCCCTCCCAGGCGATCCAGGAGTCGATAACGTAGCTCCAGGAGGCCCAGACGATCAGCGCGCAGACCGGAATCAGCAGGAACAGGGCTCCCAGCAGGTTGACCCAGGCCTTGAATCGCATCGAGGCGCCGCGATAGAACGCGTCGACCCGCACGTGCCCGTCGTTGAGCAGCGTGAACCCGGCCCCCAGCATGAACATGAAGGCATGCATGTAGATGACGGACTCCTGCATCCAGATGAAGCCGAGTCCGAAGATGTAGCGCAACAGCACCACCAGGAACTGAACCAGCACCATGGCCAGGGCCAGCCACGCCACGCCGCGCCCGATCCACGAATTGAGGCGGTCAATGCGATCCGCGACGGCGATGAGGGTGGCCACGATGCGTGCGAACGGTGCCCGGAAAGCCGGTCGGGGAGGCGTTCCCGGGCAACCTCCGGATCAGAGGGCGCGGACGCGGGCAAACGGCCCGTCGCCGATGCCGTGCCAGCCGTTCGCCTTCTCGCGGAAGTCCTTGAAGCTCCGGTAGACGCGGCCGGACATCTCGTCGACCGCCGCGACCTCGGCCAGGACCTCCTCCGAGACCTTGCGGACTTCCAGCATCACCTCGTCGGAGAACGACTTGAGAATCACGCCGTGATCGTCGATCAGGGTCCTCAGCGCGTCGCCGTTGCGGGCGTTGAACTCGGCGAATATGTTGGCCGCCTCGGCCTGCATGGCGCCGTGGACGATGGCCTTGTGGGATTCCGAGAGGCCGTTCCAGACATCCAGGTTGACGCCCGACGACAGCACGGTGCCCGGCTCGTGGAAGCCGGGGCTGTAGTAGAACTTGGCGACCTTGTAGAAGCCGAACGCGAGATCGTTCCAGGGACCGACCCATTCCGTGGCGTCGATGGCGCCGGATTGCAGGGACGGAAAGATCTCGCCGCCCGGCAGGGACACCGCCGCGGCGCCGATCCGCCTCAGCACCTCGCCGCCGAGCCCCGGCATCCGGATCTTGAGTCCCTTGTAGTCCTCGATGGTGTTGATTTCCTTGTTGAACCAGCCCCCCATCTGGACCCCGGTGTTGCCGGCGATGAACGGCTTGATGTTGAACGGCGCGGCCAGTTCGTCCCACAGGTCCTGACCGCCCGCCTGATGCACCCAGGCATCCATTTCATGCGACATCAGGCCGAATGGCACGGCGGCAAAGAAATTGAAGGCCTTCGACTTGCCCTGCCAGTAGTATTCGGCGCCATGATACATCTCCGCCTGGCCGCCGGAGACGGCGTCGAAGGAATCGAAGGCCTGAACCAGTTCTCCGGCCGCGAACAGCTTGACCGTCAGCTCGCCGTCGCTCATCGCCGTGATGCGGTCGGCCAGACGCTGCGCGCCGGTGCCCAGGCCGGGAAAGTTCTTCGGCCAGGTGGTGACCATCTTGAGTTCGCGTTTCTGTTTCTGGACCGCCGGCGCGGCCGGTTGCGGCTTCCGTTCCGGACTCCGCTGTGGCTGTTCCTGGTCGCAGGCCGAGAGCGCGAGCGCGCCGGCACCGGCCACCAGACCGGTCGCGGCGCCGGTGATGAAATCACGGCGTTTCATGGCGAAAGATCCTCCCACGGGTTCCTTGGCAAAAGCGGCCCCATTTCCTTGTGGTTCCGCCGGTCACGCGGCCGGTGAAACCGGAAAATAACATAAGGAAAAGAATCATATACCCCGCCAACGGGTGGAGCAATAGCCGATCCCGTCGTGCGGGTTACAGCAGGCCGCTGGCCTCGATGGGGGTCCAGCCGGCCGGGGTCAATGCCTCGAGGGGCCGGAACTGGCGCTTATAGGACATTTTTCGGGTCTCCTTGATCCAGTACCCGAGATAGATGTACGGCAGGCCGTCCAGGCGCGCCCGCTCGGCCAGCCACAACACCATGTAGATACCCAGGCTGCGGCGGTCCAGGTCGGGGGCGAAATAGCTGTAGACGGCGGAATAACCGTCCGACATCTGGTCGGTCAGGCAGGCGCCGACGAGGCGTGAATCGGCCGCGTCGCGGAACTCGACCATGAACGTCTCGATGGGGCTGTCCTCGATCATCAGCCGGTAATCGCGGAACGTCATGGTGGCCATGTCGCCGTCGCCGTGGCGGGCCGCCTGATAGGCTTCGAACAGGGTGAACTGCTCAAGGGTCGCCTCGGCCGCCACCCGGTCGATCACGAGATTGCTGTTGGCCCGTGCGATGCGGCGCTGGGTGCGCGACGGGAAGAAGCCGAACGCGTCGATGCGCACCGGCACGCAGGCCGAGCAGGACGGGCAGATCGGCGCATAGGCGATATTGTGGCTGCGCCGGAACCCGGCCCGCGACAAGGCGTCGTGCATTTCGGTCGCCCGGGTGCCGATCAGTTCGGTCACCAGCCGACGCTCCATCCGCCCCGGGAGATATGGACAGGGCAGGGGCGCGGTGGTGAAGAAGAACTCGGGCCGGTTCACGAAGCTCTGTTTCATGGGGTCAGCCTAGTGTTCCATTCCGGAAATTCATAGCCTGAATTTCCGCCAAACGAGTGTCGCTAATAAGTTGAATTCATGTGGTTTGATCGCCAAGCCTCGAAAACGGCCGGGTGGGTCGTCATCGCGCGCGCCCGGTTCCGGCTCGCGCGGGCGACCTGAATTCGACCTGCGCGAAATCGATCCGGTTCACCGTCACCGTGCCGGCCAGATAGTCGTGCAGACAGCGGCGGCGCGGATTGAACAGCGCGACCAGCAGAATCAGGGTGCTGGTCAAACCCACGGTTCCATAGAACATGAGCGATTGCAGCGCCGACTGCAATCGGTCCGGGCGGCCGCCGTCCCATCGCCGGACCTCGATCCCCATGACCCGCATGCCGGGGGTGGCCGAGCGCTCGCCGCCCACCAGCAGGGTGTCGTAGAGCAGCGGGATCAATACGTAGACCGCGGCCAGCGGCGACAGCAGGCCCAGGCTGCCGATGGCCAGCATCATGGAGGCCACCCACCAGCCGGCCATCAGGACGACGATGAGCGCCCCGTCGAGCAGGAAGGCGACCATCCGTTTGACCACGATGCCATCGTAATAGTCCGGGAAGCGGAGCGGATCGGGGGCCTCGCCGGACCACGCGGGGCCGGGGTCTCGGGTGCTGGGCAGGGTTTTCGTCATGGCCGGGACTCCAGGGGGACGGCGACGCCGGACTCGCCGGGTCGGCCGGTGCCGCGCAACAGCACGATGCTGAGCCGACGGTTGCGGGGACTGGTCGGGTCGTCGTCGACCAGCGGCTCGCGGTCGGCCTTGCCGACGACCCGGCTGATGCGCTCCTCGGGGACACCCAGCCGGACCAGTTCGCGCCGCGCCGCGTTGGCGCGGTCGACCGACAGTTCCCAGTTGGTGTAGCCGCTGTCGTCGATGAACGGGGTGGCGTCGGTGTGGCCGGTGATGGCCAGCGTCTGCGGCATCCGGTCGATGACCTTGGCGACCGTTTCGACCAGCCGCCGGGTATGCAGGTACATGTCGGCGGCGCCGCGCGGGAACATGGCGAGGCCTTCCTGGTCGACGATCTGAATGCGCAGGCCCTCCTGCGTGTTATCGATCAGCAGGCTCTTGCCCAGTTTCTGAAGCGCCGGCACCGCCTCGATGGCCGCCTGCAAGGCTTCCCGCGCGCGGTCGAACGCGTCCTGCTCCCGCTTGCGCAGGGCCTCCCGAAGTTGTTCCTCGTCCGCCTCCAGTTCCCTGTTCGACGGAGTCTCGGGCGGGATATCGCCAGCCAGCTCGGGCGCCATCGGCCCGCCGCCGGCGCGCACCGAGGGCAGATCCAGGGTGATGACCGGCGACTTGTCGCTGATCCGCGCGCCATCCTCGGACAGGGTCTGGCCGGCCAGCATGCCGCCGGCGCCGCTTTCGCTACGCGAAATCACCACCGGCGCGAAGTAGTCGGAGATGCCCTGAAGCTGCTCCTCGGTGACCGAATTGAGGAGCCACAGCAGCAGAAAAAACGCCATCATGGCGGTCACGAAGTCGGCATAGGCGACCTTCCAGGCGCCGCCGTGATGCGCATGGCCCGCCTTCTTGATCTTCTTGACGATGATCGGCTGCTTGTCGCCGTTGCTTTCCGCCATGTTCAGTCACTTGGCAGGTTCTGGACCCACTCCTCCAGCTCGATGAAGGTGGGCCGCACGTCGGCGGCCAGACTTTTGCGCGCGAACTCCACCGACACCTGCGGCGCGTAGCCCTGCATGTGGGCGATCAGGCCGACCTTGATGCATTGCAGGTAGCGGCCGTCGGCATCGGCGATATTGCCCATCGACAGCGCCATCGGGCCGACGAATCCATAGGCCGCGAGGACGCCGGAGAACGTGCCGACCAGGGCGGCGCCGATCAGGTGGCCCAGCACTTCCGGCGGTTCGGTGATCGATCCCATGGTGTGGATGACACCCAGCACGGCGGCGACGATTCCCAGCGCCGGCAGGGCGTCGGCCACCATCTGCACCGCGCTCGCCGCCCGCTGGCTCTCGTGGTGGTGCAGTTCGAGCTCCTCGTCCATCACGGCCTCGACCTCGTGCGCGTTGGAGGCGCCCAGCGTCAGCAGGCGCAGATAATCGCACAGGAACTCGACCGCGTGATGATCGCCGATGAAGTTCGGGAATTTTCTGAAAAGGGTGCTTTCCTGGGGCTGGTCCAGGTGCGATTCCAGCGCCAGATCGCCTTTCGTCTTGGCCAGCTTGAACACCGCGTAGAGAACCCCGAGAAGCTCCAGGTAGGCGGGCTTCTTGAACTTCGGGCCCTTGACCAGGGTAAGCGGCGCCTTCAGGCCCTCGATGACCACCTCCTTCGGGTTGGCGGTGATGAAGGCGCCCAGGCCCGCCCCGAAGATGATCAGGAACTCGAAGGGCTGCCAAAGCACGTGCATGTGACCGCCGCCGGCCATGTACCCACCGACGACGCAAACGGTGACAACCACCGATCCGACAATGAAAAACATCGGCCACCGTATCTTTAGATCTGATGTCCGGACGGATCGTGGGAAGAACCCGGCCGCGAATGCAATCCTTATTTGATAGTCCAAGGTTTTCAAGTCCAATTCGTTCCCGGCATCGATCCATGACGCGAACTTTTGGTGTTGTGCCCGGCGCGGCGTCGTGGCATCCCCTGAATGCCCGACGCGCGGCCCGCCGGGCCGGGGGGGAAACCGGGATTGGGAGGACACATGGATTCGCGGAGGTTCCGTACCGCCCTGGGGCAGTTCGCCACCGGGATCACGGTGGTGACCGCCCGGACCGCCGACGGGCGGCCGGTGGGTCTGACCGTCAACGCCTTCACCTCGGTTTCGTTGACACCGCCGCTGATCCTCGTTTGCCTGGGCGACCAGACCACGGAGATCGACGCCTATACCGCCGGCGGGCGGTTCAACGTCCATGTGCTGAGCGCCGATCAGGAACAGGTCTCCGCCGTTTTCGCGACTCGCGGGGCCGACAAGTTCGGCGCCGTGGCCTGGCGGGAGGATGCCGACGGCATTCCGCGCCTCGACCAGTGCCTGGCGTATCTGCGGTGTGGTGTCGAGGCGGTGCACGACGGCGGCGATCACCGAATCGTGGTCGGCCGGGTCGATGATCTTTGGCACGACGAGACGGCGCGGCCCCTGGTCTATTTTCGCGGCGCCTACGCGCGCCTCAGTTGACCGCCGCGGCCACCGCGTCGACCGAGGCGTAGCCCAACTCGCGGGTTCGGCAGCCGCCCCGGTTGAGCGCGTCGATCAGGTCGCGGGTGTGCTCGGGGCCACGGGTTTCGACCACCACATCCAACTCGGTCGCCTTGACCGGCACGTCGTGGAACAGCCGCTGGTGCTGGATTTCGATGATGTTGCCGCCGGACTCGCCGATCAGCCGAGCCACCTCGGCCAGCTGTCCCGGTCGGTCGGGGATGCCGATCCTAAGCCGTGTCAGGCGCCCGCCGCGCGCCAGGCCGCGCATCAGGATCGAGGCCAAAAGCCGCGAATCGATATTGCCACCCGAGACCACCAGTCCGCAGCGCCGCCCGGCGAATCGCTCCCGATGCGCGAACAGCGCGGCCAGCGCCGCCGCGCCGGCCCCCTCGGCGACCGTCTTTTCCAGTTCGACCAGCACCTGCACGGCGCTTTCGATCTCCGGTTCGGCGACGGTCAGCACGTCGTCGACCAGATCGCGGGCGATGGCGAGCGGCAGGCCGCCCGGCCGCTTGACGGCGATTCCCTCGGCGATGGTCGATCCGCCGACCGCCGGCGGGGCGCCGGACAGCGCGGCCCGCAGGCCGGGATAGAGGGCGGCCTCCACGCCGATCACCTCGATCGACGGGTGCAAGGCCTTGGCCGCGACGGCCATGCCGGCGATCAGGCCGCCGCCGCCGACCGGCACCAGCAGGCAGTCCAGATCCGGGCGGTCGCGCAGCATCTCCAGGGCCACCGTGCCCTGGCCGGCGATCACCCTGGGATCGTCGTAGGGATGCACGAAGGTCAGGCCCTCGGCCTCGGCAAGCGCCAGGGCATGCGCCGTGGCGCCGTCCAGCCCGTCGCCGACCAGTTCCACCCGGGCGCCCAGGGTCCGCGTCTGCACGACCTTCACGAACGGCGTGTCGCGCGGCATCACGATGGTTGCCGGGATGCCCGCCAGGGCGGCATGGCGCGCCACGCCCTGGGCATGGTTGCCGGCCGACATGGCGATCACGCCACGGGCCCGCTGCGCGGCGTCGAGACCGGACAGCCTGACCAGCGCGCCGCGCTCCTTGAACGAGGCGGTGTATTGCAGGTTCTCCATCTTCAGGAATACCCGCGCCCCGGACAATTCGGACAGGACCGCCGATTCCGCGAGCGGGGTATGGATCACCTTGTCGGCGAGCAGCCAGGCGGCGTCCTGGATGTCGGCCGGCGTCGGGGCCTCGGGGTTGGCGGTCATGCGGGGTGGTCGCTCACTCGGCGGCCGGCGGGGCGAGCACGAAAGCCGTGCCGCCGGGATCGGCGATAATCGGCACCAGCTCGCCGGCCGCCCAGAGCGGCGTCAGGTCGTCGTAATGATCGGACAGCAGATGCGACGACTGGCCGCCGGGCATGATGAATCCGGATCGGTCCAGGTCGGCCAGATCGAAGACCGCCCGCAGGACGCTGCCATGCCGGTGCGCGAAGACGTCGTCGCCGTCCGACGCCATGGTGCCACGGCTGACCGTCGTTTCGCCGCCGTCGGTCGGCACGTACTCGGTGAACAGGCGGCCGATCACCGGTAGCCGCCCGAAAACCGGATGCGACAGCGCCACCCGGTGCGCGTCGCCCCATCGCCAGCTTTCCGGATCGCCGCCGAAACGGTCCCGAAGCTCGCCGAGGGCGGAGTCCAGTGCCGCGCCGACCACGGCGTCGCAATCCTCCTTGATGTCCGGGGTGGTCACGTCGTCGCACCAGATCGGGTGTTGGTCGAGCATCCGGGTCATCGCCAGCGGTAAAAAGCCACGCAGACGGGCGTGGTCATCGCCCAGCTCGTCGTGCCAAAGATGCCGCCCGGCCTCGCGCAGCCACTGGAAGAAGATCAGTGGTTCCGCCCGCTCGCGGTCCATGCCGCCGTCCCAGGCGGCGAGCCGTTCGCGCACCGCGTCGGCCGCCGGGTCGGTGGCCGGGCCGGCGTGGCGCAACAGGACCGGCAGCACGTGCGGGACCAGACGGGACACGTGATCCATCTGAAGGCGTCGGAAATCGTCCGCCGTGAGTTGGTCGCGGCCATTCAGGAGCTCGGCGACGCGTCCGGCCCGGAACGGCGGCGCCCAGTCGCGCGAGATGAAGTGGGGATAGGATTCGCCGATCACCCGGTTGTTGGAGTTGATCAGAACGCCATCCGCCGGGTCGGTGATTCGGGGCAATTCCGAGGCCGGAATGAATCCGCGCCAGGCGGTGTCCGGGGTGTCGCCCTCAATCGGCACCCAGCCCGCGTGGCCGTCGGCGCGCAACGGGATGCGGCCGGCCACCGAGAATCCGATCCGGCCGCCGGTGTCGGCCAGCATGACATTCTGCACCGGTGCCTCGAAGGCGGCCAGGGCGTCCAGTGCCTGCTCCATGTCGCGGGCCCGGTTGAGCATGCGCAGGGCGTCGGGCGTGGTGTCGTCGGGATTGCGAAAGGCCGCCGCCAGGGACAGGACCCGGCCGTCCGGCAGCAGGTCCCGGCGTTCGTCGTCGGTCAGGAGATCCGAAACGATCGGACCGTGGCGACCGATTCGGACGTTAAACGAAACATCCTCGGCGCCGTCGACCTGAATCGCCTCGCGCCGCTCGATGAGGTCGCCGTCGGATTCCAGGTACAGGTCGGCGGTGTCGGCGTGGGTGGTGGTGAAGGTCCAGGCCACATGGCCGTTGTGGCCGATCACCAGGAACGGCACGCCCGGCGCGAAGGCGCCGGCCAGGGTCAGGCCGGGGGCCTCCAGGCGGCCCAGGTGGAAGGTCGAGGGCAGGGTTAGCCCCAGGTGCGGGTCGCCGGCCAGCAGCGGCGCCCCGGTGGCGGTGCGGTCGCCCCGCGCGACCCATGCATTGGAGGCGCCCTGGCCGCCGGTGATCGCTTCGGGCAGGGTCACGGTGACCGGTCCCGGCTGGTCGCTGGCCCACAGGTCGTCGCCGCGTTCGGCCGGCAGCCGTTTGGCGAGTCGCAGCCGCAGCAGTTCGCCGTTCCAGTTGCCGCTCAGGCGCAACGCCATCAGCCGGGGCCAGAGCAAGGAGTGCCAAGCCTTCCAGGGCTCCGGGGCATATCCGAGGACCGCGAATTCGGTGCCCAGCGCGCCATCGTGGCGCAGGAAGGCGTTGACTCCGCGCGCATAGGCCTGGAGGTCGTCCCGGGTCGCCGGGTCGAGGCTCGCGTACTGGTCGCGCACCAGATCGCCGAACCCGTGCAGGCGCATTCCCTGGTCGGTCTTCAGGGTGGCGTCGCCGAGAATCTCCGACAGCCGCCCGAGCGCCAGGCGCCGCATCATGTCCATTTGCCACAGGCGATCCTGGGCGTGGACATAGCCGAGGCCGAAAAAGGCATCGCCCTCGGACTCCGCGCGGATGGTCGGGATGCCTCGGGCGTCGCGCAGGATCCGCACATCGGCGTCCAGGCCGGATACCTCCCGGCGCCCCTGGGTGTCGGGCAGGGCCAGATACAGGAGCGTGTACTGGGTCGCCAGCAGGGCCAGGACAACGACCGTGACGACGATCAGGGAAACGATCACGAATCTTTTCATATCAGCGCTTTGTGTAGCATATCGAATGCAGAAAATAAACAATTGCGCGTACCCGGGGCGGGCCACCCCGTCGGCGCGAGCCTAGCCTGCCGATGATCGCTTGTACAGGTCGCGCAGAATCCGTTTGGATCGGTTCCAGGAATACGGCATCATGGAGTGTCGAAGCGTCCTGACAGTCGTCTGGGAGAATACCATGAACAGCATCGTTCCGGTTGCCGGTGGCCGGGGATTGGAGGCCGTCGGCGGCGCGACCGAGGAATTCGTTACCTTCTTCATCGGCAAGCAGATGTTCGGGGTTCCGGTGCTCAAGGTTCAGGACATTCTACAACCGGATCGAATCGCCTCGATTCCCCTGGCGCCGCCAGAGGTCGCCGGATCGATCAATCTGCGCGGCCGGATCGTCACGGTGATCGATGTCCGGGTACGCCTCGGCCTGCCGCCGGTGGACATCAAGCAGGCGACTCCTATGGGCGTGACCGTCGAGCACGGCAACGATCTCTACAGCCTGGTGGTCGACCGGGTCGGCGACGTGATTCCGTTGTCGCCCTCCGACTACGAGAAAAATCCCGGCACCCTGGACGCCGTGTGGCGGGAATTCTCGATCGGGGTCTACCGCCTGAAGGGCTGCCTGATGGTGGTGCTCGACGTGAACAAGCTGCTCAACATCGGCGTCGGCACCAAAACGGCGGTGGTGCAGTAACCCGCCGCCTCAATCCTCCTGAAGCAGTTTCGCGACCTCGACCGCCGCGTAGGTGAGGATTCCGTCGGCCCCGGCCCGCTTGAAGCAGACGAGGGTTTCCATCAACGTCTTGTCGTTGTCCAGCCAGCCGTTGGCGGCCGCCGCCTTGAGCATCGCGTACTCGCCGGAGACGTGATAGGCGAGGGTCGGGACGGCGAAGGTATCCTTGACCCGGCGGATGATGTCCAGATAGGGCAGGCCCGGCTTGACCATCACCATGTCGGCCCCCTCGTCGAGGTCGAGGGCCACTTCGTGCAGCGCCTCGTCGGTGTTCGCCGGATTCATCTGATACGTCGTCTTGTCGCCCTTCAGGGCGCTGCCCGAGCCCAACGCGTCGCGGAAGGGTCCGTAATAGGCGGAGGCGTATTTCGCGGCATAGGAAATGATCTGCACGTTTGCGTATCCGGCGGTGTCCAGGGCCTCTCGGATTTCCCCGATGCGGCCGTCCATCATGTCGGACGGCGCGTTGACATCGCAGCCGGCCTCGGCCTGAACAACGGCCTGCCGGCACAGGGCGTCGACCGTTTCGTCGTTGACGATCCCGCCATCGCGCACGATCCCGTCGTGGCCGTCGCTGTTGTAGGGGTCGAGCGCCACGTCGCAGATCACGCCGAGGTCCGGAAGCGCCGCCTTCAGGGCCCGCACCGCGCGGCAGACCAGGTTGTCGGGGTTGTAGGCTTCCTCCGCCTCGACGGTCTTCAGTGCCGAGTCGATGTTGGGGAACAGGGCGATGGCCGGGATGCCGAGGCCGTGCGCTTCCTCGGCGGCGTCGATCAGGCGATCGATGGACAGCCGCGCCACCCCGGGCATGGAGGCCACCTCCTCGTGCCGGTCGTCGCCTTCGAGCACGAACGCCGGCCAGATCAGGTCGTCCACGGAAAGGTGGGTTTCGGCGACCAGGCGGCGCGACCAGTCGGTCCGGCGGTTGCGCCGCATGCGGGTCCAGGGATAGGCGCCCAGGCCGAGTATGGCGGGTCCGCTCATGACCGGTCCTCCTCATCGAAAAAGTGTCATTTTTCGCCCGGGAGCATAACGCGGCGCACGCCAATGCCAAGCGGAAATCGGAATTCGGAGGCGGGAGCCCCGAAACGGGGCCGGTCGGGAGTCTATCCCTGCACGGACGGATCGCAGAGACGCTCCATGTCCCTGGGCACGTTGTCCGGGCAGCGGCCACAGTCGAGGTTGCCGGGCACCGCGAGATCGATCTTTTTCGGGTAGGGCAGGTCGAGGTCGGCCATGATCCGGGCGAACTCCTTGGCCGTCCGCTCGCCGCCCAGGCGTGGATTGCGGTCCTTTTCCTGGCCGATGGACGATACCCGGCGGCCCTGGTAGTCATGGCCCGGATAGACCAGCGTCTCGTCGGGCAGCGTGAACAGACGGTCGCGGACCGAGCGGTAGAGGGTCCGCGAATCGCCACCCTGGAAGTCGGTTCGCCCGCAGCCGTCGATCAGCAGCGCGTCGCCGCTCAGCACCGCTTGCCAGGCGCCGCCATCGAGCCGGTAGCTCAGATGATGGTCGGTATGGCCGGGGGTGAACAGCGGCCGGAGGCTCAATCCGTCGACCTCGTAGGGATGCTCCTCCGACAGTTCGGCGTCGGCGCAGCCGGCCCCGGTGCCGGCCGGAATCACGATTCGCGATCCGGTCAAGGACTTGAGCTTCAGGGCCGAGGTCAGGTGATCGGCGTGGATGTGGGTCTCGATGGTCGCCGCCAGGGCGAGGCCGAGATCGTTCAGCAGCGCCAGATCGCGCTCGTGGGTTTCCAGAACCGGATCGACCAGCACCGCCCGGCCATGGCCGGGATGGCCGATCAGGTAGGTATAGGTGCTCGATATCGGGTCGAACAGTTGTCGGAAAATCATGGGGTCTCCCGAATTTCTGTAACACAATCTTTAAGTGGAGAACCGGCTCCGGAATTCAAGGGCGGTGATGGGACATGATGCCGTGCGGTACTATGTGGATTCCAGATCGCTCATTCGGGGCACGCGTTGAGCCACCATCAATCTCCGCGGGGATGGGGTGACCCTGAATCGATTCATCGCCGTGTCCGCGCCACGCGGCAACATCACTCGGGCGCGGATCGTGAAAGCAATGGCTTGCGAAAGAATTCCAAAGCAATTTCGTGGTCGTTCCTGTAATATGGAGAAACTGAATTTTAGCTTTGATTAATGTGAACACGACAATCCGTGCAATCCATTGGCCGGAACGTCGAAGGGGAGGTTCGCATGTTTTCCAATCATTCCGTGACATTGAAAATGACTCTCGCCGGCGCGCTCGCGGTCACGGCATTCATGATTGTCGCGATGGGATATCTGGCCTTCGAAACGGCGAGCATGACGGAGCGGGCGGCGCTCGAACATGGGCGCGCGATCGGCCGGACCGAGGCCGAGACGGTCAAGCGCCGCCTCGAGGTGGCGCTGACCCGGGCCGAGGATCTGGCGGCGACCTTCCAGGCCCTTGCCGAGCGCGGGGACACGGACCGCGAGGCCCTCGACGGGATTCTGCGCAACACCATGCTCGCCAACCCGGAGCTTGCCGGCGCATGGGCCGGTTTCGAGCCCGGCGCCCTCGACGAACGGGACGCGGAACTGGCGGCCGCCGGCGCCCCCAACGATGGCCGATACGACACCTATTTCTACGATTTCAAGGATTCGGAGGGGCTGACGCAATATCATCTGCCGTCGCTCGACGCCGATGACGAAACCTCAAGCTACTACAAGGTCCCGCTCACGAGCGGCAAGGCCTTCCTCACGGAGCCGACGGTCTACGACATTCAGGGCAAGGCGGCGTTCATGACATCGCTCTGCCATCCGATCCGACTCAATGGCCGCGTGGTCGGGGTGGCCGGCGTGGACATCCTGCTCAACGATATCTGGAGCGATCTCAAGGAGGTCCGGCCCTTTGGCACCGGCAGTGTCCACGTGGTTTCGGGCGGCGGCAAATGGGTCGGCTATCCCGAGTCCGACGCTTGGGGAAAGGACGCGTCCGAGACCATGCCCGGATTGAAGGGAATGGAATCGTGGATTGGCGACGCCAAGGAAACGACGATCGCCGACGTGGACCCGGGCTCCGGCGCCGAGTTGGTGCGCCTCGTCCTGCCGTTCTCGCTGCGGGGCCTCGATTCATCTTGGGCGGTGATCGTGACTCTTCCGGTCAAGGAGATGCTGGCCGATGCCTCCTGGCAGCAGACCCTGACGTGGATCGTGGGCGTGGTGTTGCTGGCCGTGCTCGTGGTGTCGCTGGCGGTGATCGGTCGGTTCGTCGTGTCGCGACCGGTGGCCCGGGTGATCGAGACCATCGGCCGGATCGACGGCGGAGACTACGACAGCGAGATTCCCGACCTTCGGCGCGGCGACGAGATCGGCCGCATCGCCCGGGCCTTGTCCGGATTCCGCGACAACCTGAAACGCGTCCGCGAATTGGAAAGGGAGCAACAGGCATCGGAGCAGCGCGCGCGCGACGAACGCGTACGGGCCCTGCGCGAGCTTGCCGACACCTTCGAATCCTCGATCGGCGAAACCGTCTCCGCGGTGGGTGGCGCGGCCCGCGAGATGGCCGGCACGTCAAAGGGTATGAGCAACATCGCCGACGGCGCGGTCGGCCAGGCGATAGCTGTGGCGGAGGCGGCGGAGCAGGCCAGCGCCAACGTTTCGACGGTGGCCGCGGCGTCCGAGCAGTTGGCCGCCTCGATCGGCGAGATCGGCGGCCAGGTGCACCGGGCGAGCGGCGTTTCCAGCCAGGCCGTGGAGCAGGCCGAGGACGCCAACCATCGGGTTCAGGGGCTGGCGGCGGCGGCCGAGCGGATCGGCGAGGTGGTCACCCTGATCACCGATATCGCCGATCAGACCAACCTGCTGGCCCTCAACGCCACGATCGAGGCGGCCCGGGCCGGCGAGGCCGGCAAGGGGTTCGCGGTGGTCGCCTCCGAGGTCAAGAACCTCGCCAACCAGACCGCCAAGGCCACCGAGGAGATCGGCCAGCAGATCAACTCCATTCAGGCCGAAACGAAGAACTCCGTTGCCGTCATCGGCGAGATCGGAACCACCATCGCCACCATCAACGACATCGCCGCCTCCATCGCGGCGGCGGTCGAGGAACAGAACGCGGCGACCCAGGAAATCTCGCGCAGCGTTCAGGAGGCGTCCTCGGGCACGACGATGGTCACGTCGAACATCGTCCGAGTCCGTGAATCCACCGAGGAAACCGGCCGCTCGGCCGTCACCGTCCAGGAGGCGGCCAATGGCTTGGCGGAGCAGGCGTCGCGGTTGAATCAACAGGTCGCCGACTTCCTGTCCAAGATCCGATCCTGACCGGCGGCGCGGCGACAGTGGCCGTCGCCAGGAGGATCGAGGCGACGGCCCGCGATGATCCGGGCGCGTGAATGGCCTGGATCAGGCTGCCTCCAGCGCCCGGGCGAGATCGGCCAGGATGTCCTCCTCGTGCTCGATGCCGACCGACAGCCGCACGTAGCCGTCCGATACCCCGGTTGCCGTCCGCTCCTGTTCGGACAACTGGGAATGGGTGGTGGTCGCCGGGTGAATCGCCAGGCTGCGCGCGTCGCCGATGTTGGCCACGTGGTAGAACAGCTTCAGGCTGTCGATGAACCGCTTGCCGGCCTCCATGCCGTCCTTCAACTCGAAGCCGAGCAGGGCGCCATGTCCACCGCTCAGGTAGGCGTCGGCGCGCCGCCGCATCTCGCCGTCCTGGAGGCCCGGAAAGATCACCCGCTCGACCTTCGGATGGGCCGACAGGAAGGCGGCCACCGTGTCGGCGTTGGCGCAGTGGGCCCGCATCCGAAGCGGCAGGGTTTCCAGTCCCTGCAGGAACAGGAAGGCGTTGAAGGGGCTCATCGCGGCGCCGATGTCGCGCAGCAGGGTGACCCGGGCGCGGATCGCGAAGGCGATCGGGCCGAGCGGTTTCACCGCCTCGGTCCACACCGCCCCGTGGTAGCTCGGGTCCGGGTGGTTGAGGGTCGGAAAACGGTCGCCGCCGGCCTCCCAGTCGAAATTGCCGCCGTCGACGATCGCGCCGCCGATCGAGGTGCCGTGGCCGCCGATGTACTTGGTGGTCGAGTACATCACCACCGCCGCCCCGTGCTCCAGCGGCCGGCAAATGATCGGCGCCGCCGTGTTGTCGACAATCAGCGGCAGCCCGATCTCGCGGCCGATGTCGGCCACCTCGCGGATCGGAAACACGTTGAGTTTCGGGTTGGGCAGGGTCTCGGCGAAGAAGCAGCGGGTTCGCGCGTCGGCGGCGTTCCGGAAGTTTTCCGGATCGGCCGGGTCGACGAAGCGGCACTCGATTCCCATCGCGGTGAGGGTGTTCGCGAACAGGTTCCAGGTCCCGCCGTACAGGTCGGTCGAACTGACGAAGTTGTCTCCGGCCTGGCACAGATTGAGGATGCACAGGGTGGCCGCCGACTGCCCGGACGCCGTGGCCAGACCAGCGACGCCGCCGTCCAGGGCGGCGAGGCGTTTCTCCAGCACGTCGGTGGTCGGATTCATCATCCGCGTGTAGATGTTGCCCAGTTCCTTCAGCGCGAACAGGTTGGCGGCGTGCTCGGTATCGCGGAACTGGTACGACGTGGTCTGGTAGATCGGAACCGCGACGGCGTTGGTCTGCGGGTCGTGGCGATGGCCACCGTGCAGGGCCACGGTTTCCGGGCGCGTAAATTCTTCGGTCATTATGTGAAAACTCCAAAGCTACTTTTTGCGCAAGGAAAACCGTCCGCGCGCTTTTCGTCAAGCGGTAATGCGTCTAAACTCGTCGCGGGATCGGCCACACGCCGCACGGTTTGCCATGACGCGCCACAAGGACCCCGATATCCATCTTCCGGAAGTACTGGTCGAGATGCGCCGGGTCGGCGCCTACGTGAAGGTATCGGCGATCGATCCGATCACCAACACCGAGGTCTGCATCGTCGGCGATCCGAAGCGCGCCAAGGAGGATCTCAAGCAAATCGCCAAGGCGAAACTGCTCTACGTCTTGCGCAAACGGGCGGCGAGGGTGGGGAATTCCCTTTGACAATCCGAGTCGCCTGAGTATCGTTCAGCGCCAATTCGCTCTTCGGAGCTCCAGTCAAGAACTCCTTCGGGCCGCCGCTTCGTGATCGTTATCGACAACGTCAGCAAGCATTTTTCCGGTATTCGGGCGGTCGACGGATGTTCGTTTCGAATTGCCAAGGGACGCATTACCGGCTTGATCGGCCCGAACGGGGCGGGCAAGACGACCCTGTTCAACATCGTGGCCGGCTTCATCCGCGCCGATACCGGGCGGGTGCTGCTCGAAGGCAAGGACGTCACCGGCCAGCCACCACACCGGCTGTTCCACCGCGGGCTGGTCCGAACGTTCCAGATTCCCCAGGAATTCAGCCGCATGACGCTGATCGAAAACCTGATGGTCGTGCCGGCCGGGCAGTCGGGGGAACGGCTGCTCGCGACCTGGCTGCGGCCGGGCCGGGTGGCGGCCGAGGAACGGCGGGTGCGCGAGAAAGCCGAGGAGGTCATCGATTTCCTGCAACTGGGGCACGTCGCGCGCGAGCTGGCCGGCAATCTGTCGGGCGGCCAGAAGAAGCTGCTTGAGCTGGGGCGCACCATGATGACCGACGCCAAGGTGGTGCTGCTGGACGAGCCGGGAGCCGGAGTCAATCGGACCCTGCTCGCCAAGCTCTGCGAGTCCATTCGGCGGCTGAACGAGGAACGGGGCTATACCTTCTGCATCATCGAGCACGACATGGACGTGATCACCCGGCTGTGCGATCCGGTGGTGGTGATGGCGCAGGGCCGGGTACTCACCGAGGGAAGCATGAACCACGTGCGGAGCAACGAGGCGGTGCTCGATGCCTATTTCGGCGGCGGTGCCGCGGCGCGCGGAGACGACACCCCATGAGCTTTCTCGAAGGGCGCGGCGTCTATGCCGGATACGGCGGGCTGGACATCTTGCGCGGTACCGACCTGACGGTGGAGAAGGGCGAGATCGCGGTCATCGTGGGGCCCAACGGGGCCGGCAAGTCGACCCTGATGAAGGCCGTGTTCGGACTCGTCAAGGTGCGCAAGGGCGATATTGCCCTGGACGGCGAGAGCATCGTCAATCAGCCGCCGGAACGTATGGTGCGGCGTGGCGTCGGCTACGTGCCCCAGGAGCGCAACGTGTTTCCCACCATGACGGTGCGCGAGAATCTGGAAATGGGCGCCTATCCGCGCAAGGACGACATTCGCCCGGCCATGGAGAAGGTGTTCGATCTATTCCCCCGTCTGGCCGAGCGGCAGTCGCAGGAGGCCGGCCTGATGTCGGGCGGTGAGCGGCAGATGGTGGCCATGGGGCGCGCCCTGATGATGGAGCCGCGCCTGCTGATGCTCGACGAACCGACGGCCGGCCTGTCGCCGAAGTTCATCGGCCAGACCTTCGAGATGATCCAGCGAGTCAACGGGCTCGGCATCACCGTCCTCATGGTCGAGCAGAACGCCCGTCAGGCCCTTGAGATCGCCCATCGCGGCCTGGTTCTGGCCATGGGGTGCAAGCGATTCGAGGACACCGGCCCCAACCTGCTGGCCAACCGCGAGGTGGCCGAGATGTTCCTGGGGGGCTGAGCGAGCGGATGTTGGATGTTCTGCAACTCCTGATCTACGGCGTCGTGCTGGGCAGCATCCTGACCCTGGGCGCGATCGGCGTCTCGATGGTTTTCGGCATCCTGCGCTTCGCCCATTTCGCGCACGGCGACATGATGACCCTTGGAGCCTATTTCGGGCTGGTGTTCGTCGTCGGTCTGGAGATATCGCCACTTGCCGCGCTGCCTCTGGCGATGGGGCTCACCGCCGGCGTGGCGGTGCTCATCGACCAGACGATCTATCGGCGCCTGCGCCGCACGGCGCCGGTGATTCTCCTGATTTCCTCGTTCGGCATGGCGCTGGCGCTGCGCAGCGTGATTCAACTCATCTGGGGTCCGAATAGCCAGGTTTTTCAAAGCGGCATCCAGATTCCGCACCGCGTCTTCGGACTGATCATCAAGCCGGATCACGTGTGGATCGTCGCCGGCGCGGTGGTGCTGGTGATCGGCCTGCACCTGTTCCTGACCCGCACCAAGATGGGCAAGGCGATGCGCGCGATGAGCGATAACGTGGATCTCGCCCTGGTGACCGGCATTCCGGCGGAACGGGTGGTCATGGGCACCTGGGTCCTGGGCGGCGCCATGGCGGCGGCGGCGGGCGTGTTCCTCGGCATGGACACCCGCCTGCATCCGACCATCGGCTGGGGGGTGCTGTTGCCGGTGTTCGCGGCGGCGATCCTGGGCGGCATCGGCAAGCCCTATGGCGCCATCGCGGGCGGCATGGTGATCGGCATCGCCATGGAACTGTCGACACTGTTCCTGGAACCGACCTACAAGCCGGCGGTCGCCTTCGCCATCATGGTGGCCATGCTGGTGGTCCGGCCGAGCGGCCTGTTCGGAGGGCGGACCTGATGGAAAGCTTGCTCGACTACGGCGTCTTCTTCCTGACCATGACCGGGATTTACGCGATCCTGGCCCTCGGCCTGAATTTGCAGTGGGGATTCACCGGCCAGTTCAACATTGGCGTCGCCGGCTTCTTCGCGGTCGGTGCCTATACCTCGGCCATTTTCACCACTCCGGAGACCGCGTCCCACCTGGGCGGCTTCGACCTGCCGTTCCCGGTCGGAATCGCGGCGGCGATGCTGGCGTCCGGCTTGATCGCGGTGTTGGTCGGCTGGGGCACCATGCGATTGCGCACCGACTACCTGGCCATCGCGACCATCGGCATCGCCGAAATCATCCGCCATGTGCTCAAGAACGAGGACTGGCTGACCAACGGGGTGCGGGGCATTCCGGGTATTTCGCGCCCGGTGGAGAGCGAGGCGGGCCTGCTGGCGGTGGTGCTCGCCTTCGTGGCGCTGGTCTACCTGTTGATCGAGCGGGCCCGAAAATCGCCCTGGGGGCGGGTGCTCAGGGCGATCCGCGAGAACGAGAACGCCGTCATGGCGTCGGGCAAGGACGTCTCCTACTTCCGGCTTCAGGCGTTCGTGGTCGGTTCGGCGATCATGGGCCTCGGGGGAGCGCTTTTCGCTCATTTCAACGGCTTCGTCAGTCCGGAGGCGTTCGGCCCCCTTTACGGCACCTTCCTGATCTGGGTGGCGCTGATCGCCGGCGGGTCCGGCAACAACAAGGGAGCGCTGTTCGGGACCCTGGTCATCTGGATCCTGTGGTCGGGGTCGGAGATCCTCACCTCGCGACTGCCGGTCGAATACGTGACCCAGGCCGGTGCCCTGCGGGTGCTGCTGATCGGCATCGTGCTTCAGGTGATCCTCCTCTACCGGCCGGAGGGGTTGTTGCCGGAGGAACGGCCGAAGCTGGGCAAGCCGGGCGAGGATTGATCGCGGCGGTTCCCGGGCGGGCTGGCCACCGGGTTGTCTCGGATCGCGTGGGGAGCCATGTCATGACGACGTTCGTCTCGGATGCATCGGCGGTCGATCGGCCGATCGCGGCCACCATCGCGGCCGTCATACGGGACGACGAGGTGTTGCTGGTCCGCCGCGCCAACCCTCCGGATGCCGGGCGCTGGGGATTTCCGGGCGGCAAGATCGAGTTCGGAGAGAGCATTCGGGACGCCGCCGTCCGCGAGCTGTTGGAGGAAACCGGCGTTCACGCGGAAGCCGGTCCGGTGTTCACCGCCGTTGACGTGTTCGACCGCGACGGGGCCGGCGGGTTGCGCCGGCATTTCATCCTGATCGCGGTGCTTTGCCGGTGGGTTTCCGGAGAGCCGGTCGCCGGGGACGATGCGCTGGAGGCCCGCTGGATCGGATTTGCCGACCTGGACGAGGCGGGACTCGCCATGAGCTTCGGCGTTTCCAAGGTCGCGCGGCGGGCCCGGATGCTCGATGCGTCCGAACGGATGGATCCCGCGTGAGGCCATCCGTTCGGGAGGAGAGTGGAGTCCGGGGCGCGGACTATTTCGGCTCGAACACCTTCACGGTGACGATTTGGCCGTCCTGGATTTCCCAGTGCGCGTAGGTGCCGGCGACGTCGCCCGCGGCGTCGAAGTTCTCTGGGCCGGCGGCGCCCACGTAGTCGATGTCCTCGCCCGCCTTGATCATCTCGATTGCCTTGGCGAAATCGCCCGGCATCACCGGGGCACCCGGCGGGCCGGCGACGGCGCGCAGGGCGTCGCGGATCGCCTTCGGATTGGTGCTCTGCGCCTTCTCGGCCGCCAGGGCCAGCAGGATCACCGCGTCATAGGACGAATCGATGTACGGCTTGGGCGGCAGTTCGCCGAACGCCGCGTTGTAGGCGTCCCGGAACCGCTGGTTGGATTCGCCGATCGATTCCGGAGAGGTCCCGAACGAGCCGTTGAGGTATTCGGCGCCGATGTTGTCGACGATTTCCGGCGCCTTCATGCCGTCGGTGAATATGAACTTGTTGAAGTAGCCGCCCTCAAGGGCCTGACGGATGATCGTCTGGCCGTTTTCGGGATAGCCAACCAGAACCAGGGCCTCGGGATCGCCCTGCGAGGCGGCCTGCAACTCGCCGCGATAGGACGCCTGCTTCTGCTCGTAGCCGGTCCGCGCGGTCACGCTGCCGCCGAGGCCCTCGAAGGCGGACGAGAAGGCATCGGCGAGCCCCTTGCCATAGTCATTGTTCACGTAGACGATGCCGACGCTGCCGACGCCCTTCTCCTGGGCCACCTGGGCCAGGGCGAACCCCTGGACGGCGTCGGTCGGGACGGTGCGGAACAGGAAGTCGTCGTCGGCCAGGCCGGTGATTTCCGGCGAGGTGGAGGCGGGCGATATCTGCGGCACCTCGGATGGCGCCGCCACCGATTTGGCGACCGGAATGGTGACTCCCGACGACAACGCGCCGACGATGCCATGCACGCCCTCCACGCTGACCAGCTTCTTGGCGGCGTCCACTCCGGGCTGTGGCAGGGTCTGGGTATCGCCGACCGCCAGGGTCACCGGCGCGCCCATCACGCCGCCGGCCGCGTTGACCTCGTCGATCGCCAGCTTTACGCCGTTGTAACAGGTGATGCCATAGGCTTGCAGGTCGCCGGTCATCGGCATCAGGGCGCCGATCTTGAGCGAGTCGGCCTGCGCGCCGGAGGCCAGGGTCAAGGCGGCGGCCGACACCAGGCCAAGGGTCTGCGTCAGTTTACCCATGTCACGAGTTCTCCTCATCGGTCGTCGGAGCGAAATCGATACAAGGCGGGGAATGCGAGATCCGACCACGGTCGGACCCCGAACTGTAACCGACCGTCCGGCGGTTCGAAAAGACAGATTTTCATAATGCCGCGCGGCCCGTTCGCCGACGCGGTCGAAAACCACCGGAGACGGCAGGCGGTTAGTTGCGGCTGCCCGCCTTGCGGCCAAGGCCGATCTGCTTGGCGAATTCGGAACGCTGCTTGGCGTAATTCGGCGCGACCATGGGGTAGTCCGGAGCCAAGCCCCATTTGGTTCGGTATTCCTCCGCCGACATGCCGTAGGTGGTCCGCAGGTAGCGCTTGAGCATCTTCATTTTTTTGCCGTCCTCAAGGCAAATCAGGTATTCCGGCGTAACCGATTTCTTAATGGGGACGGCGGGTTTGGGCGATTCGTCGCGTTCGACCGATTCCGAACTTAGCGACTTCAGAGAACCGTAAACGGTTGTGATGACCTCGGTCACTTGCGAGGTCGGAAGCGTGTTGTTCGCGACATAGGCGGAAACGATATCCACCGCCATCTGAAGGATGTTCTCGTTGGAAATTTTATTCGAGTCTTCGCTCATGGATTTTATCATCTCTGATTGGTTGGCGTGACGATGTATTGACAGAATATACTAGTACGAAGTTCGGCGTTGTCAATTCTGTATGTGCGGATTCTATGCTAATAAATCCGCTTACAAAAGGTACTGGCAAGTAATCCATGCGCTTTAATGCGCCGTTAATTGGCCACCGATTGCGCTAAAGAATAGGCGGAGCCTCCGGGTTCCATCCGGCGCCCGACACCTTGTGGCGTGCTGACAACCGATCTCGACATATGGTATCCAGGGATATGACCGATCCCGCGCCGTCGGCCGATTGGGCCGCGCGCGGGGTGACAGGCCCACCGAAACCGCGAAGGATGCCCGACTCCATGACCCTCGACCCTTTTTTTGGCCGCGCGCTGGCCGATGCCGACCCCGAAATCGCCGAGTCGGTTGACCGCGAACTGCGTCGCCAGCAGACCCAGATCGAGTTGATCGCCTCGGAGAACATCGTGTCGCGCGCGGTTCTGGAGGCCCAGGGGTCGGTGCTGACCAACAAGTACGCCGAAGGCTACCCGGGGCGCCGCTACTACGGCGGCTGCGAGCACGTGGACGTCGCCGAGGCGCTGGCCATCGATCGCGCGAAGGCGCTGTTCGGCTGCTCCTACGCCAACGTGCAGCCGCATTCGGGGGCACAGGCCAACGGGGCCGTCTATCAGGCCCTGCTGACCCCCGGCGACACCTTGATGGGCATGTCCCTGGCCGCCGGCGGGCACTTGACCCACGGCGCGGCGCCGGCCCAGTCGGGCAAATGGTTCAACGCGGTGCAATACGGGGTGCGGCGCCAGGACGGACGGATCGACCACGACGAGGTGGCGGCGCTGGCCGACCGGCATCGGCCGAAGCTGATCGTTGCCGGCGGCTCGGCCTATCCGCGAATCATCGATTTCGCCCGGTTCCGGGAGATCGCCGACGGCGTGGGGGCGCTGCTGATGGTCGACATGGCGCACTTCGCCGGACTGGTCGCGGCCGGCGTGCACCCGAGCCCGCTGCCGCATGCCCACGTGGTCACCACCACCACCCACAAGACCCTGCGCGGGCCGCGCGGCGGGATGATTCTCTGCAACGACGCGGATCTCGGCAAGAAGTTCAATTCCGCGGTGTTTCCGGGCCTTCAGGGCGGGCCGTTGATGCATGTCATCGCGGCCAAGGCGGTGGCCTTCGG
Source organism: Magnetospira sp. (assembly GCA_028282245.1). Classification (GTDB taxonomy): domain Bacteria; phylum Pseudomonadota; class Alphaproteobacteria; order Rhodospirillales; family Magnetospiraceae; genus JANQGL01. Next base: position 4,905 of record JANQIL010000110.1, on the reverse strand, counting down.
GGAGGCCCTGGCACCGGCTTTCAAGACCTATGCCCAGGCCGTCGTGGACAATGCCCGGGCACTGGCCGAGGTGATGATGGCGCGGGGCTGCGACGTGGTGTCGGGCGGCACCGACACCCATCTGATGCTGGTCGACCTGCGGCCCAAGAAACTGACCGGCAAGCTAGCCGAGGCGAGCCTGGAGCGGGCCGGCATGACGTGCAACAAGAACGCCATCCCGTTCGATCCCGAGAAGCCCATGGTGACCTCCGGACTGCGACTCGGCAGCCCGGCCGGCACCACGCGCGGCTTCGGGGTGGAGGAATTCCGGCGTACCGGCGAACTGATCAGCGACGTCCTGGACGGCTTGGCGGCGCATCCGGACGACAACGCGGCGGTCGAGGATCGGGTGCGCGACGAAGTCGAGGGCCTGTGCCGACGGTTCCCGGTCTATCCGGACGCCTGACCATAAGAAACAACAGGGAGGGGGATGGCTCATGCGCTGTCCGTTCTGCGGCAACGACGATACCCAGGTCAAGGACTCGCGCCCGACCGAGGACAACGCGGCGATCCGAAGGCGGCGCTACTGCCCGTCGTGCAGTTCCCGCTTCACCACCTTCGAGCGGGTGCAGTTGCGCGACCTGACGGTGGTCAAGAAAAACGGCACCAAGGCCCCGTTCGAGCGCGAGAAGCTGCTCAGATCCCTGCAAATCGCGCTGCGCAAGCGACCGGTCGAGGCGGACAAGGTGGAGCGCATCGCGACCAGCATCCAGCGCCGCCTGGAAAGCCTGGGGGAAAGCGAGATCCAGTCCAAGGTGATCGGCGAAATGGTCATGGACGTCCTGCTTGAACTGGATCAGGTGGCCTACGTCCGCTATGCCTCGGTCTACAAGAATTTCCGCGAAAAGAAAGACTTCGAGAAATTCATTGGAGAACTGGGTGAGTGAGTCCGGGGCGGCCGATCCGGCCGCCGACCGGGCCTTCATGGACGCCGCCCTGACTCTGGCCCAACGTGGCCTGGGCAATGTCTGGCCCAATCCGTCGGTCGGCTGCCTGATCGTCGCGGCATCGGGGCGCGTGGTCGGGCGCGGCTGGACCCGGCCGGGCGGGCGACCGCATGCCGAGACCGAGGCCCTGCGGCGGGCCGGCGCGGCGGCCGAGGGCGCCACCGTCTACGTGACCCTGGAACCCTGCAACCATCACGGCAAGACGCCGCCCTGCGCGGCGGCCCTGGCGGCGGCCGGGGTGGCGCGGGTGGTGGTGGCGTTGCGCGATCCCGATCCGCGCACCGCCGGACGGGGACTCGAAACCCTGCGCCGCGCCGGGATCGCGGTCACCGAGGGGGTGGCGGCCGACGCGGCGGCCGACCTCAACGCGGGATTTCTGCTGCGGATCGTCGAGCGGCGGCCGCTGGTCACGCTGAAGATGGCGACCAGCCTGGACGGCCGCATCGCCACGCGCGGCGGCGACAGCCGCTGGATCACCGCCGAGGCGGCGCGCGCCTGGGGGCATCTGCTGCGGGCCCGCCACGACGCCATCCTGACCGGTATCGGCACGGTGCTGGCCGACGACCCGGATCTGACCTGCCGGCTGCCGGGCCTGGACGGAACGTCGCCGCTGCGTCTTGTTCTCGACAGCCGACTCCGGCTGCCGACGGACAGCCGTCTGGTCCGGACGGCGCGGCGCGTCCCGACATGGGTGCTGGCCCGCGACGACGCCCCCGCCGACCGAAGGGCCGCGCTTGTCGGGTGCGGGGTCGAGGTGATCGGGTTGCCGGCCGACAAGACCGGTCGGGTCGACGTCGAGGCCGCCTTTCGGGCGCTGGCCGATCGCGGCCTTACGCGGATTCTGGTCGAGGCCGGCGGCGCCTTGGCGGCGACGATTCTGGGCGGGGGTCTGGCCGACCGTCTGGCATGGTTCCGGGCACCGCGCCTGATCGGCGGCGACGGAACCCCGGCGGTGGCCGGGTTGGGAGTGGACAAACTGGCCGCGACGCCTTATTTCGAACGCTCCGGGCTGCGCGGGATCGGGCCCGACGGAATGGAAGACTATCGGGCGACGCGCTGAGCCATGTTTACCGGAATCATCACCGACCTGGGCCGCGTGGTGGCGGTCGAGCCCGGCGACGGGGATACCCGTTTCACCTTCGCCACCTCGTACGAGACGTCGGAAATCGAGATCGGCGCGTCGATCGCCTGCAATGGCGCCTGCATGACGGTCATCGCCACCGGTGACGACTGGTTCCGGATTTCGGCGTCCGGCGAAAGCCTGTCGACGACCACCATGCGCCACTGGACGGCGGGCACCCGGGTCAATCTGGAGCGCGCCCTGAAGGTCGGCGACGAACTGGGCGGCCACATCGTGTCCGGGCACGTGGACGGGGTCGGCACCCTGGTCTCGGCCGTTCCCGAGGGGGAATCGCTGCGCCTGCTGTTCGACGTTCCCGAGGATCTCAAGGGATTCATCGCGCCCAAGGGATCGGTGGCGGTGGACGGGGTGTCGCTGACCGTCAACGAGGTGGCGGATCGTCGGTTCGGGGTCAACATCATTCCGCATACGCGGGATGCCACCACGCTTGGCGGTCTCGCGGCCGGCGATCCGGTCAACCTCGAAATCGACATGCTGGCCCGCTACGTGGCCCGTCTCCTGGAGTGCCGATGACCGCCGAATACCAGCAGTACCTGTCGTCGATCGAGGACATCATCGAGGACGCCCGCAACGGCCGGATGTTCATCCTGGTCGACGACGAGGAGCGCGAGAACGAGGGCGACCTGGTGATTCCGGCCCAGATGGCGACTCCGGACGCGGTCAATTTCATGGCCAAGCACGGGCGTGGCCTGATCTGTCTCTCGCTGACCCGGCAGCGGATCGAGGCGCTTGGCCTCAAGCCGATGGCGCAGTCCAACGTGTCGCGCCATCAGACCGCGTTCACGGTGTCGATCGAGGCGCGGGAAGGGGTCACCACCGGAATTTCCGCCTCCGATCGGGCACGCACCATCGCGGTCGCCATCGATTCCGGCAAGGGAGCGGCGGACATCGCCACGCCCGGGCATATTTTTCCGCTGACCGCGCGGGACGGCGGGGTGCTGGTGCGCACCGGCCATACGGAGGCGGCGGTCGACGTCGCGCGGCTGGCCGGGCTGAATCCGTCCGGAGTGATCTGCGAGATCATGAACGACGACGGCACCATGGCCCGGACGCCCGATCTGGTCGGTTTCGCGCAGAGGCACGGCCTCAAGATCGGCACCATCGCCGACCTGATCGCCTATCGGCTGCGCCACGACCGGATCGTCAAGAAAACCGCGGAATGCGGCCTGGAGAGCATCTACGGAGGCGATTTCCGGCTCCATGTCTACGCCAACGAGGTCGCCTACGCGGAGCACATCGCCCTGGTCAAGGGCGACCTCGCGGCCGATGGGCCGGTGCTGGTGCGGATGCACTCCATCAACGTGCTCGACGACATCCTGGGGGATCACCGGGCCGGCAAGGCGGCCGAGCTTCATCAGGCGATGCGGACCATCGGCGCGGCCGGGCGCGGCGTCGTGGTGTTGATCCGCGAGCCGCAGTCGACCAGCCTGTCCGGCCACGTCAGGGCGCGACTCGCCGGCGAGCCGCCCCAACCCTCGGAATTGCGGGACTACGGCGTCGGCGCGCAAATTCTTCTCGACCTCGGGGTGCGGGATATGGTGTTGTTGTCGAATACTCAGCGCAACATCATCGGGCTCGAGGGCTACGGCCTGCGGGTCGTCGACCGGAAACCGATCCCGATCGAAGGAATTTCGGAATGACCTCGGTGCGCGGTCGCGTGCTTATCGTCGAGGGTCGCTTCTACGAGGAGATCGGCCAGGAGCTTTTCAACGGCGCCACCCGGGCGCTGGAGTCCGAGGGCTGGGCGCACCACCACATCGTGGTGCCCGGCGCGATGGAGATTCCGGGCGCCGTGCGGCTGGCCGTCCGCAGCATGGAGGTCGGCGCCCCGAACGGTTACTATGCCGGATTCATCACCCTGGGCTGCGTGGTGCGCGGCGAGACGGATCATTACGATCACGTATGCCGCTGCGCCATCGACGGAATGATGGATCTGACCCTGAAATACTCCCTCGCCCATGGGTGCGGGATCCTGACCGTGGAGAGCCGCGATCAGGCGCGGGTCCGGGCCGACGTGGCCGGCAAGGATTTCGGCGGCCGGGCGGCGCGGGCCTGCCTGCGGATGATCGAGATCAAACAACACTTCAAGCTCGGCTGACCATGGGCGAACCCGGCGATGGGGTGCAGGGCGATGGCGCCGCCGGATCGCGAAGCGCGGCCCGGCTGTCCGCCGTGCAGGCTCTGTACGAAATCGAAATGACGGGCGCGGCGCTCGATTCCGTGCTTTCGGAATTCATTCACCGGCGCTGGACCGGAGTCGACCTCAGCGACGGCGACGGCGTGCCGCTGCCGTCGCCGGACGGCGATTTCTTCGGACTCGTGGTGCGCGGAACCCTGGCCCGTCAGGGCGACCTGGACGCCATGATCAACGACGCCCTCCAGAAGGGTTGGACGGTCGCGCGCCTGGAGGCGGTGCTGCGCGCCATGCTCAGGGCCGGCGCCTTCGAGTTGCTGTCCTGCCGGGACGTTCCGGCGCGGGTGGTCATTAACGAATACGTGAGTTTGGCCGGGGATTTCTTCCTGAGCAACGAACCGGGCTTGGTGAACGGCGTGCTCGACCGTCTGGCCCTCACCCTGCAGGGCATCGACGAGACCGGCGGCGGTCAGCGCGGTGGCGAGGGTCTCGAACGAGCCGGCCGCGACGGCGGTGTCGACGATGGTGCTCTTTTCGCTGCACTCGGCGGAAGCCATCGCCTTGGTGTCAGCACAATCCTGGGCAAACGTGGTGGGCATCGTGGCGATGGCCGCGACACCGAGGGGGAGCAGGAACTTCATGGC
>JANQIL010000107.1 GCA_028282245.1 Magnetospira sp. | reverse complement strand
TACCCAAGCTTTGGATCGGTCGATCCACTAAGCTATTGATCTGGTGGTTCGATTCAGCCAGCGGATGGGACTCATCCGTTGGCATCGAACCACTAGTGTGGTGGATTCGAAGTTCGAAAGCGCCTGCCAAACAATGCTCCGAACTTCGGATTCGGGACACTAGGCCGGAAACCGCGGGGGGACTGGCAGCCGGGCGGGAACTCGGGTAATTTATGGTGGCAATGTTCATTCGGACAAGACCTTGGCGGCAAGCACAGAGCACGGTGACGGCGCGAAGCTTGGCCTGATGGTGCCCCTGTCCGGCCTGGCCGACATGTACGGGGCGGACATCACCTGGGCGGCGCATATCGCCCGCGACGAAATCAACCGGAATGGCGGCGTCCTCGGGCGACCGCTGGAGCTGGTCGTGGTCGATGACGGCAGCCGGACGGACACCGCCGTGTCGGTGGCCGAAAGCCTGATCGACAATTTCGGATGCGTCGCCCTCGTCGGCAACATCCTGTCGAACGCGCGGATCGCGGTCGTCCAGATGGTCGCCGAGCCGCACCACGTTCCCTATCTGAGTTTCGGATTCAACGAAGGCAGTCTATCGAGCCGCTATGTCTTCGGGTTTGGCGCCCTGCCGAACCAGCAGATCGAACCCGCGCTCCCCTATGCGATCGAGACCCTCGGGCCGAAGTTCTATTTCGCCGCCAGCAACCACGAATGGCCGCGCGGCGTCATCGCCTCGGTGATCGACCGCCTCACGTCGATCGGCGGCGAGGTGGTGGGCGAAACCTACATGGACGACATGTCCAGCACCCGGACGATGCTCGACCAACTGGCCCGTTCGGGGACCGATGTGTTCGTTCCCCTGTTCGTCGGCAGCAAGCAGATCGATCTCCTGAACCAGTTCCACCGCAACGGTCTGTCCGGTCGGATGAACGTGTTGACCGGGCACGCGAACGAGGCCCTGGTGCGCCACCTGGACCCGGAGGTCCGCGACGGCCTCTATGCATGCAGCACCTACTTCATGCCGATCGAAACGCCATCCAACCGCAATTACCTGGACCGCCTGCGACGGCTTTCCGAGGTCCGGGGGCTGGCGCCGCTGGGCAACGGCCTGCTGACCAATTTCGGGGAAGGCGTCTATATCTGCCTGCACGCGTTCGCGCAGGCCGCCAATGCCGCCGGAACGCTCGACCGCGAGGCGCTGATGCGGGCCTTGCTGGACATCCGGATGGAGGCGCCGCAGGGACGGGTAACGATGGACCCGGCGACCCGCAACGCCGTCCTCAACAGCTTCCTCGGACGCTGCCGTCCCGACGGACGGTTCCGGATCGTGCGCGCGTTCGGGCCGATACGGCCGGTGATCCCGGACCGCTATGGTTCCGCCAACGACTCGCCGTCGGCGGAACGGCCGCCCGCGTCCCGGGACTTCGGCGAACCGATCGGATCCTCCTCGGTCGACGCGGTGGCGGTGATCGAACCCGACCGCACCCTCGGCTATGCCAACCAGGCGTTCCGAGGTCTGTGGGCCGATGGCGCGGTGGCCATCGGACAGCCGGTGCGCGACCTGTGGGCCGATCCAACGGGCTTCGAGCAATTGCTCGGCGACATCGCGCGGACGACCGCTGAATGGCGCGGCACCCGACGCGGCCGCAATCCCGACGGATCGATGTTCGAACTCACCTTCACCGTCGATCCGATTCCCTTCGGCGCGCCGGAAGGCGGCCGGGTGATGCTGATCTGCCCGACCGGCACCTCCTCCGACCCGATCGCCGCGCGCATCGACCGCATTCTCGGAGTCGCCGACATCGCCGTGATCGCCACCGATTCGGACGGGTGCATCCTGCACGCCAACATCGGAGCCGCCGAGCTGTTCGGGTACGACGCCGGCACCCTGCGGGGGCTTTCGGTTAACATGCTGGTGCCCCCCAACGTGCGCGGCCGCCATGCCGACCTCATGCGCGACTTCGCGGCCGGCGACTGCTACGCGCGCCAGATGAGCCAGCGGCGCGAGATTGTCGGATACCGGCAGAACGGCACCACCTTCCCGGCCGAGGCCAGCATCTCCAAGTTCTTCGCCGACGACCAATGGATCCTGGTCGTCACCCTGCGCGATATCGCCGACCGCAAGCGGCTCGAGGAAAGCCTGATGCGGCGGGCCACCCACGATTCGCTGACCGGCCTGCCCAACCGAGACCTGTTTCGCGAACGGCTGTTCAACGCGCTTGCCCGTTCCGAGCGCAGCGGGCTGCCGGTCACGCTCACCCTGATCGACATCGACCGTTTCAAGCTGATCAACGACACCGCCGGCCAGCAGGTGGGGGACCGGCTGCTCAGCGGCATCGCCAACCGGCTCATGGGCATCGTCGGCAGCGGCGACACGGTCGGCCACCTGGGGGCCGACGAATTCATCGTGATGCGCGAACAGGTCAGCGACCTCGCCACCGTGGCGGCGCTCGCCGGCCGCATCGTGGAGACGCTGCGCGAACCCTTTTCGATCGACACGTTCAAGATCGCATCACCGGCCAGTGTCGGATTCGCGCAGGGATACGGCGGCCGCCTCAGCGCCGACGACCTGATTCGCAACGCCAGCACCGCCATGCAGGACGCCAAGGCGCACGGCGGCGACGGCTGGCGATTCTTTTCCGAGGACCTGGAGGAGGCGGCGCGTCGCCAGTTGATGATCGTCGACGGCTTGCGCGGCGCCCTCGACCGCCAGGAACTCGACCTCGTCTATCAACCCATCGTGGATTCCCGAAACGGCGCCATCGTGGGCGCCGAATCGCTGCTGCGCTGGACTCCCGATTTCGGCTCGGTACCACCGGACCAATTCGTGCCGATCGCCGAGTCGATCGGCGCCATCGTGCATATCGGCCGCTGGGTGTTCGCCGAGACCTGCCATGCCGAGGCCCGCCTGCGGGCCGCCCTCGGCGCCGACGCGCCCTATCTCACGGTCAACGTCTCGATGCGCCAATTGACCCATGAAACCCTTGTGGCGGATTTCGAGGCCGCCCTGCGCGACGCGGGCGCCGATCCCCGCCGCCTGGTGCTGGAGCTGACCGAGACGTCGCTGACCAACGACAGCGAAACCGATCTGCGTGTCCTCGACAAGCTGTGCGACCTCGGCCTGCGGGTGGCGATCGACGATTTCGGAACCGGATATTCGTCGCTGCTCCAGTTGCTGCGGCTGCCCATCTCGACGATCAAGATCGACCGCGCGTTCGTCGACAGCATGGACAGCAACCGCGATTCCCGGCTGATCACCCGGGCCATCAGCAAAATGGCCAAGGAACTGGGCAAGGACCTGGTCGCCGAGGGCGTCGAGAACGCCACTCAACTGGCGCAGCTCCAGGGCATCGGCTGCACCCTCCTGCAAGGCTACCACTTCTATCGGCCGATGCCGGAGTCGGAGTTGATCGAGGTGGTCCGCGAGCGGCCGGAGCGCGGCCGTGTCCGACACGTCGCGGACCGCTACGTGATTTACGTCAGCCGGGCAACCCAGCCGATGACCCAGGATGATCTGCACGCCATCCTCGAAGCCTCTCGCGCATACAACGCCCGCAACGACGTGACCGGATTCCTGGTTTACGGCAACGGCCGGTTCATGCAGATGCTGGAAGGTCCGGAGGAGGCGATCCAGGAACTGATGAACCGGATCGCCCTGGACACCCGCCACGCCGATGTCCGGATGGTCCTTTCGGGACATACCCGGCAGCGCCTGTTCCGCGAATGGAGCATGGGGTTCTGGGACATGCGCGGCATGGGCGACGGTTTTCCCGGCTATGACGCCTGGCGTCAGGACACCATGGACTTGCTGGAATGGGCCGAGGACGCAAGGGTGTGCTTCGCCCTGTTCGAGGCCCTCAGCATCCAGAACCAGAGTCCGGACGATCCCGTGGAATTCATGCGCTCGGAACCGAAATCTTGAGTCCGTATTTCTTGAAAACCGGACGCACGTTCTCGACCAGACGGCGTTTCGGAACCGGCCGACCGTCGGCGAACCGGCGCGCCGCCTTGCGCGGCGACAGGGCAAGGGCGACCAGCATCGCGGCCTGCGTGATGTGGAAGCTGAACGGAGTCAACTTGCGCGCCACCTTGCCGGTCGCGTCCTTGCGCTTGATGCGCGCCTTGCGTTCGGCGACGAAATGCCTGTGCAGATGGGCGATCAACTCGACCACGAACCCCTTCGGCAGGCTGCCCGGATCGACCTCGAGTTCCTTGAGTCGGCTTTCGAGCACGTCCCTGTGGGTCCGCGGCCGGAGGATCCCGATCTCCCATTTCCCGCCGGTCGGAGGCTTCTGCATGGTCCGCGCGCTCTCAGTCCAAGGGGTTTGAAACCAGGCCGTCGGCCAGCTTGGGTTCGAACCAGGTGGACTTCGGCGGCATCACCTCGCCGGCCTCCGCCACCGCGATCAGTTCCTCCATCGAGGTCGGAAACAGGCTGAACGCGGCTGCCCAGCCGTCGCGATCGACCCGCTGTTCGAGCACCCCGAGGCCCCGGATGCCGCCCACGAAATCGATCCGCGAATCGCGCCGCGCATCCTCGATTCCGAGCACCGGTTCGAGCAGGCGGCGCGCGAGGATCGACACGTCCAGACACTCCCGAGGATCCTCGGGCGGCGGCGCGATGGCGCGCAGGCGATACCAGCGGCCGGCCAGGTAAAGGCCGAACTCCGCCTTGGCCGATGGCCGCAACGGAGTCTCCGACGGGTCGACCGTGAATGCCTCGCCGACTCGCGCCAGGAACTCGTCGGCCGACAGGGCGCCCAAATCGCGCACCACGCGGTTGTAGTCGAAAATCCGCATCTGGTCGCTCGGAAACGAGACCGCGAGGAACGACTCGTAGGCCTCGTCGCCCCGATGGTAGGGATTGTCCGCGCGGCGTTGCGCGGCAACCCGCGAGGCGGCGGCCGAGCGGTGGTGGCCGTCGGCGATGTAGACCGCCGCCATGTCCTCGAACAGTCGGCTGATTCCGGCGATCCGCTCGTCGTCGTCGATCGCCCAGATGGCGTGCTCGACCAGATTCTGATCGGTCACCGCGTAGGCCGGCGGTGCCTCGGTGACCTCGCGCAGCAGGGTATCGAGCGCGGAGTCGGGGCGGTGCGCGAGGAGCACCGGGCCGGTCTGGGCGTTGACGGCATCGATCTGCCGCACCCGGTCGTCCTCCTTGGCCGGCCGGGTCAACTCGTGGCGCCGGATACGGTTGGCGTCGTAGGCGGCGACGCAGGCCGCGCCGACCACGCCAACCTGATCATGATCGCTTGATTTCAGCCGATAGACATAGAAGCAGGGAGAGGGATCGCGCACCAGAACGCCGCGCTCGATCAGCCGCGTCAGGTTCTCGGCGCCCGCCGCGTAGACTTCCCGCGCATAGGGGTCGGTGCCCGCCGGCAGGTCGATTTCCGGGCGCGAGATGTGCAGGAAACTCCAAGGCTTGCCCTTGGCGAGTTCGCCGGCTTCCTCGAAACTCACCACGTCGTAAGGCGGAGCCGCCACGTCGGCGGCATATTCGGGCAACGGACGCAGACCCGTGAAGGGCCTCATCAGAGGCAACGACACGGGTGTTGGTTTCTTGGGCACGAAGGTCTCCCCCGGAGGTTGGGCTGCCGTTCCGGTACTCGGCGAGTCGGCGGAACTATATCAAAATTTCTTGCCGTTGCGAGCCGATCAAACGAAGGCCCCGTCCCGCCGGGCGGCCATCGCGTCGGATGCCTATTCGGCGGCAACCCTCGGCAGGGCGTCGAACGCGCGATCGAGAATCGCCTGATCGTAGTCCCGATCCTCCAGCTTGCCGTCGAAGAAGTCGGTATAGGCCTGCATATCGAAATGGCCATGTCCCGACAGGTTGAACAGGATCGCCCGCGCGGTGCCCTCGGCCTTGCAGCGCAGGGCCTCGTCGACGGCTTCCTTGACCGCATGGGTGGACTCCGGGGCCGGCACGATGCCCTCGGTGCGCGCGAAGGTCACCCCGGCCTCGAAGCAGCCGAGCTGATGGTGCGACACCGCCTCGATCAGACCCAGGTGCAGCATGTGGCTGACCATCGGCCCCATGCCATGATAGCGCAAGCCGCCGGCGTGGAAGCCGGGCGGCATGAACGAGGCCCCGAGGGTGTGCATCTTGACCAACGGGGTCAGGTGCGCGGTGTCCCCGAAATCGTAGGCGAAGCGGCCACGGGTCAGGGTCGGGCAGGCGGCTGGCTCGACTGCGACCACGCGCGGCGACATCTCGCCCTTGATTTTCCGGCCCAAGAACGGCGTCACGAGACCGGCGAAGTTGGAGCCGCCGCCGGCGCAGGCGATGACCACGTCCGGCGCGTCGCCGGCCATTTCCATCTGCTCCAGGGCCTCCAGCCCGATCACCGACTGATGGATCATCACATGGTTGAGCACGCTGCCCAGCGCATATTTCGTGTCGTCGCGTTGGGCCGCCATCTCGACCGCCTCCGAGATGGCGATCCCGAGGGCGCCGTTGGAGTCCGGATCGGCTTCCAGGATGGCGCGGCCGGCCGCCGTTTCGGTCGACGGACTGGGCACGCAGCGCGCCCCGCAGGCCTCCATCAAGGCGCGCCGATAGGGCTTCTGATGGTACGACACCTTGACCATGTAGACGTCGACCTCGAGACCGAAAATCTGCCCGGCGAAGGCCAGCGACGAGCCCCACTGGCCGGCCCCGGTCTCGGTGGTCAGGCGCTTGACCCCCTCCTCCCTGTTGTAGAAGGCCTGGGCCACGGCGGTGTTCGGCTTGTGCGATCCGGACGGGCTCACGCCCTCGTACTTGTAATAAATCCGGGCCGGCGTATCGAGCGCCCTCTCCAGGCGGCGGGCCCGGAACAGGGGAGACGGCCGCCACTGCTTGTAGATTTCGCGCACCGGCTCGGGAATCTCGATTTCGCGCTCGGTCGACACCTCCTGGGCGATACAGGCCATCGGGAACAGCGGCGCCAAATCGTCCGGCTCGATCGGCCGCCCGGTACCGGGATGCAGGACCGGCGCCATCGGTTCCGGAAAGTCGGCCATGATGTTGTACCAGGCGCGCGGGATGCGGTCTTCCGGCAGCAGGAATTTGACGGTGTCGTCGCTCATGCGTCCCCTCGTTGGCTCGTCGCTTCGGCGTCCTGGCGCGGCCCGCCCCCCGGCACGCGACCGTCCCCGCCTCCAATAGCATCTCGGGCTTTCGGTTTCATCATCGAATTCGGGCCGCGCGCGAGGTAGCGATTGAGATGCCAGGGCGTCACGATCCACCAGGCCTGGATTCCGAGCACCCGCTTGACCGCCTCGACGCAGGTATGCGGTCGGATCGGCGCCACGCGTCTCGGCGCCGCGCGAACATGCGTTACCACCACCCGGTGACCATGACCTTTCAGCCAGCCCACCACGTCCATCCGCGGATCGACCGCGAAGGCGTGGATCACCGTCTGGTGCGACAGCGGATCGAACAACACCCAGAAGTCGCCGGTCCGCACGATGACGTAACAGTGCCGGAAGCCACGCTTCAGCCAGCGCAGCCAGGAAATTTCGGACCGATCGACGAAACCGACCACGGCATCGCCATCGCGCCAGTCGTCCCGTTCGGACGCCCCGTTCACGCGACGATCCCCTTCGCCTTCAGCGGCGTGACCAGGGCATCGATCGCCTCGTCCCACACCCGGGCGGCGATCTCCTCCTCGCGCGCCCGGCCGTCGGGGGGCGCGCCGCGACGGCCGAAGCGGACCAGCACCCAAAGATGATGCGCGTCCAGGCGGCCGCGCCGCCGCAGATCCATCACCACGACCCAGATGTCGTCCGGCTCGCACGGTCGCTCGCTGTTGGTCAGATTGTCGAGCCGCGCCCCCTCGGCGCGCCGCTCCTGACACTGCACGAACCAGAACCAGGCTTCCTCGGCACTGACGAAGGGAACCACGCGACGGCGCGGGACCGGCCGGGGGAGCAACTTTCGGGCCGCCATGGGAACAACCTCCCATACATAAAATGGAACAAAACAGGGTAATTTGCATTTTATCTAGGCTTAAAAGCCGATGTCAACTCAATAATTCTATATTTTCCTAATGCATGCGGCGAATCGTTGTGAGAACATGTTCCCATCATGAGGCATGTTGATGTATGGCGGGCCATCGACCGCCTGGCCGAGGAACACGGCTTTTCGGCTTCGGGCCTGGCGCGCAAGGCGGGCCTGGATCCGACCACATTCAACAAGAGCAAGCGCACCACGCGCGATGGCAAGCTGCGCTGGCCGAGCACCGAGAGCATCTCGAAGATTCTCGCCGCGACCGGCGCGACGATCGGCGAGTTCGTCTCCTACATCGGCGAGTCCGGGCAGTTGGGGGTGTATCGCAACGTGCCCCTGATCGGTTTCGCGCAAGCCGGCGACGCCGGTTTCTTCGACGACGCGGGCTACCCGGTGGGCGGCGGCTGGGACGAGATTCCGTTTCCCGAGATCGGCGATCCCTCCTGTTATGCCCTCGAAATCGCCGGCCATTCCATGGAGCCGGTGTACCGCGACGGCGACCGCATCCTGGTCTCGCCGGCCGCCGCCGTGCGGCGCGGCGATCGGGTGGTGGTCAGGACCCGACACGGCGAGGTGATGGCCAAGGAGCTGGTCCGCATGACGGCGCGCCGCGTGGAGCTGAAGTCGCTCAACCCGGAGCATCCGGACCGCGAGATCCCCATGGAGGACATGGACTGGATCGGCCGCATCGTGTGGGCCAGCCAATAGGGCCGGGGCGGCGCCCCAAAGTCGTCCGGCGCGGGCGCGCCGGTCAGGAGCCGGGGGTCGCGGACGCCTCGGCCTCCTCGCACCGCGCGACGAGGCCCAGCAGGTCCGCGAGACCGACCGCCGGACTGTAGAGCCACCCCTGGGCGCGTACCACCTGGAGGTCCTTCAGGAGGGCCTCCTCCAGATCGGTTTCCACGCCCTCGGCGATCACGTCCAGGGACAGGGTGCGGGCGATGTCGACGATCTGCGGCAGCAGGCTCGCCTTGATCGCCCCGTCGTCGATGCCGTGAACGAAGCTGCGGTCGATTTTCAATTCCGTGAACGGAAAATCGCGTAGCGAGGCAAGACTGGAATAACCGGTCCCGAAGTCGTCAATGGCAATGCCGAGCCCGCGTGTCCGGAGGCGGTCCAGGGTCGCCTTGCCGATGATTTCGTCGGTCAGGCGGCGTTCGGTCAGTTCGAGAACGATCTGTCGCGGCGCCACGCCATGGTCGAGAAACCGGGTTTCGAGCATCGCCTCCAGATCGGCCTCGAACAGGTCGTCGGCCGATATGTTGATGCACAGCAGGAAGTCCCGACGCGCACAGAGGAATTCGCGGAGGTCGTGGCTCGCCCGGGCAATGACGAGCCCGGTCAGACGCGAGACCAACCCGTTTTCCTCGGCCAGCGGAACGAACACGTCGGGTGGAACCGGAGTCCCGGTATCGTCCGCCCAGCGGGCCAATGCCTCCGCGCCGACGCACTGGCCGCCACGGATGTCGATGATCGGCTGATAGGCCAGCGTGAATCCGTCGCCGGTGGCCAGACTCCGGCGCAACTGGCGCAACAGGGTGCGGCGCCGGTTCTTGGCCTGGGCGGCCAGTGTTCCCGCAAGGCCGCCACCGGTGATTCCCCCGAGCGCCATCAGGGTCAGCGTGAAGGCCTCCTTTTCGGCGATGGCCCGCCAAGGGCGGCGAATGCTCACGCAGAGTCCCCGAACGCTGTCGCAGGCCGCGGCGTTGAGGCTCAGGCGATCCGGCGACCGAGGCACGTACATCTGGCGGAGGAAAAAGGCCTTGTCGCTCCCCGGATCGTGCAGGGAGACATTGATTTCGTCCATTCCGCCGGCCGCCGCGCGGGGAAAGCTGGGAATGGCGTTGAAGCGGCCGATGTGCAGGATCGTCGCCGACTCCCGCAGACCGGAGATCAACATCGGCGTGTTGACGTGAATCTTGTATCCCTCTTCGGTGACGATCTGCGGTGTTCCCTCGTCGAAGGGCTCCGGCAGGACGCCGAGACCGGTCGTGCAGACCATCTTGCCGGGCCTGAAGGCACCGATGTCCTTGATATGGTTGGCCTGAAACGCCTCGTAACGCATGACCCGCAGCATTTGGGGCGAGCACGTCGGGGCGTCGAGCGCATTGAGACGCAGCAGGACACGGCGGCTCTCGTCGAAGATGGCCAGCCATTGATTCAGCAGGGTTTCGGCGTTGTGGACCATCCCCTGCCGCAACAGCATGAAAAACATCACGAGCGCGAGGCCGATCAACAGAAACGTCGTTGCGCCTCCGGCCAGCAGAGCATGCCAGGTAACCCTGGATTTTCGCGACAGGTCATAAGCACGACTCTGCATGGTCCAATTGACCCGGGGCAAATCTCTGAAAGGAAATCAAGTGCTTCCGATTCCGCAAGCTTAGGGTTTCCCCAAGCCGGAATCCAGGGTCTTCGCGCGGCGCTTTCGGCCGACGCGCCCGCCCTCCCGCGCGCGACGGATCGACCGGTCGCGGACCATGCGCTCGCGTCAGGCCGAATCAAGGCGGTCGCCTCGCGACAGAAAAGAGTTTTGCGGCACCCCCCCGCTTCGATGTACAACATCCGATCATATGTGTGGGTGTATTCTGGAGGGGGGTTAAGAGTATGGAATCCGTATTTTATCGGGTCGGCGTCGCGGTTTTGGCAGGCGTGGTGATGCTCAGCCTGCTTGATCTGGTGGACGATGTGGTCCGGAGCCGGAAAAGCCAAGCGGAGCAACGGCCGACGCAAACCGTCGCCGACGTTCCGGTGCCCGAGGCGGAGGCGGCCGAGGCCGCGGCGCCGGACGAGCAGCCGGCCCCCGAGGTCGCCGCCGAGGCGTCCGCTCCGGTTGAGCAACCGGTCGTCGAGACCCCCGCTCCCACGGATGAAGCCGTTGCCGAGGCGGCCGCTCCGGCCGAGCAGCCGGTCGCCGAAACCCCCGCTCCCACGAGCGAATCCGTTGCCGAGACGGCCGCTCCGGCCGAGCAGCCGGTCGCCGAGGCCCCCGCTCCCACGGATGAATCCGTTGCCGAGACGGCCACGCCGGCCGAGCAGCCGGTCGCCGAACAACCGGCCGCCGCCGGGCCGATCGTGATCGCCGGCCTGACGGGTGATCCCGCGCGGGGCAAGAAGCTGTTCGGCCAGTGTGCCGCCTGCCACCTCGTGGACGAAACCGGGCGCCACAAGTACGGACCGAATCTGCTGGGCATGGTCGGATCGGACATCGCCTCGATCTCGGGCTATCGCTATTCGAAGGCGATGGCGGCCCGCGAGGGCGCCTGGACCCCGGAGGAGTTGGATGCCTATCTGGCCGATCCGCGCGGCATGGTGAAGGGCACCAAGATGGTGTTCACCGGCCTCAAGAACGCCCAGGACCGAGCCGACGTGATCGCCTTCATAGGATCGAAGGGCGACGACCGTTGACCGAGGCCTGTCCCGAACCGCTGATCGATCTCGCCGCGCGGGCGGCGGATGCCGCCGGCGCCATCGTGCGCCGCTATTTCCGCCGCCCGATCCGCGTCGAGGACAAGCCGGACGACAGCCCGGTCACGGTGGCCGACCGGGAGGCCGAGGCAGCGATCCGCCGCCTGCTGGACGCCGAGGCGCCGGAGCACGGCATATTCGGCGAGGAGCACGGAACGCACGGCATCGATCGGGATTATGTCTGGGTGCTCGACCCGATCGACGGCACGCGCGCCTTCATCTGCGGCCAACCCACCTTCTGCACCCTCATTGCCCTGACGCACCATGGCCGGCCGATCCTCGGCGTGGTCGATCAGCCGATCACCGGCGAGCGCTGGATCGGCGCGCGCGGCCACGGCACCACGCTCAACGGCGCGGCGGTCGAAACCCGCGACCGCCGCGACCTCGCCGACGCGGTGCTGCACACCACCGACCCGGCATTGATCCCGCCACCGCACCGGACCGCCTATGACCGCCTGGAGGAGGCCGTCGCGATGCACCGTTACGGCATCGACTGCTATGCCTATGCCATGGTCGCCAGTGGTTACGTGGATCTGGTCTGCGAGGCCGGATTGCAACCCTACGATTATCTGGCCCCGGCGGCGGTCGTGGAGAACGCCGGCGGAGTGGTCACCGACTGGGCCGGGCAACCGGTCGGGTTAGCCGGCAACGGGCGGATTCTGGCGGCCGGAAACGCCACCCTGCACGCGCTCGCGCGCGACCTGTTGAACAACGGCGGACGGCATTCCGGATGATCCCTTCGGAAACCGGGTGACGCGCGGGCGCGCCGGACCGTTCGCCCAGGATGCGACCGAGGACCCCGCAAGGATACGGCCCGCGACGACCTCGCCGCCCGAGCATGGGCCGACGCGCCTTGATCGGACCACGATGGCCGGTCAGTATTCCACCAGACAGGGACCAACCGACGCCAAGGAGATTCCGATGCGCCTCGCCGCGATCGCCGTTATTGCGCTGACCGTTCTGACCGGATCGCCGTCGAGAGCCGGGGAGCCGGCCTGGGTGCATGCCATCGCCATGCATGGAACGCCGAAGTACGGCCCGGACTTCAAGCACTTCGACTACGTGAATCCCGAGGCCCCCAAGGGCGGCACGGTGACGCTCGGCACCATCGGCGGGTTCGACAGCCTCAACCCCTTCATCGCCAAGGGCGAGCCGGCGGCCGGCCTGGGCGGGCTCTACGACACCCTGACCGTGGCGTCCATCGACGAGCCCTTCACCCGCTACGGCAGCCTCGCCGAGGCCATGCGGATGCCCGAGGACCGATCCTGGATCGAATTCCGCCTGCGTTCGGAGGCCCGCTGGCACGACGGCGAGCCGATCACCGCCGAGGACGTGATCTGGACCTACAACGCCCTGATCGAGAAGGGCGAACCGCTCTACCGTTTCTATTACGCCAACGTGGACACGGTGACGGCGCTGGACGACCGCACCGTGCGGTTCGACTTCAAGCCGGGCGAGAACCGGGAACTGCCGCTGATCATCTCGGAACTCGAGGTTCTGCCGAAGCACTACTGGGAAACCCGGGATTTCGGCGCGACGACCCTGGAGCCCCCGCTGGGATCCGGTCCCTACCGGATCGCCGATCTGGAAGCCAACCGGTTCGTCGAATACGAGCGGGTGGACGATTACTGGGGGCGCGAGGTGCCGGCCCACGTCGGCCACGACAACTTCGGCCGCCTGCATACCGACTACTATCGCGACTCCACGGTGGCGGTGGAGGCATTCAAGTCCGGCGCCTTCGACTTCCGCAACGAGAACGGCTCCGCCACCTGGGCCACCGCCTACGACATCCCCGAGGTGGCGGACGGCCGGATCGTCAAGGTGGAGGTCCCGAACCACCGTACCCAGGGCATGCAGGGATTCGTGTTCAACACCCGTCGCGACCTGTTCAAGGACCCCCGGGTGCGTTGGGCGCTGGCCCACGCGTTCGATTTCGAGTGGTCCAACCGCAACCTGTTCCATGGCCAGTACACCCACACCCGGTCCTATTTCGACAACTCGGATCTGTCCGCCACGGGCCTGCCGTCGGAAGCCGAACTGGAGATCCTGGAACCCTATCGGGGGCGCATTCCGGACGAGGTGTTCACCGCCGAGTACAATCCGCCGATCACGGCCGGCGACGGCCGCATCCGCGAGAACCTCCGCGAGGCCGACCGGCTGCTGAAGGAGGCCGGCTGGGTGATCGAGGACAAGACGCGGGTCAACGCCGAAACCAAGCAGCCGTTCGCCTTCGAGATCACACTCGTCAGCCCGCTGTTCGAGCGAATCGTTCTGCCGATGGCCAAGAACATGCGGCGCCTCGGTCTCGACGTGCGGGTGCGCACGGTGGACTCGGCGCAATACCTGGAGCGGCTGCGCGGCTTCGACTACGACATGATCGTGTTCAATTTCGGGCAGTCCCTGTCGCCCGGCAACGAGCAGCGGCTGTTCTGGGGTTCCGCGGCGGCCGACGACCCGGGCAGCCGCAACTTCGCGGGCATCAAGGATCCGGTGATCGACGCGTTGATCGAAAAGGTGATCGAGGCGCGAACCCGGGAGGAGCTGGTGGTTCGCTGCCGGGCGCTCGACCGGGTTCTGCAATGGGGCCACTACGTGATCCCCAATTGGCATGCCAGTTACGAGCGGTTGATCTACTGGAACAAGTTCGGCCACCCGCCGCACACCGACCTGCGCGGCGCCGTGTTCGGCGCCTGGTGGATCGATCCGGAGAAGGCGGCGGCGCTTGGGAAATAGGCGCGCGGGAGGGTCTCAGCCGGCGATGGGGATGCAGAGATCGGTCAGAATGTCGCCCTCGTCGACCGTCTTGGGATCGTTGAGGTAGATTTCCAGGAACGGCCGCATGATATCCGCCACGTGGCCCGACGCGGGCAGCCACTCGTCGTGCAGCTTCGGAAACACTTCCCTCATCTGGATATAGGGTCCCCGCATCCGATGGATGGCGTAGCGCCCGCCGGGCAGGGTCAGTTCGAAGGCGCCGGGAATGTCGGTCGGCATTTCGGGCAGGGAAACCGCGGCCACGTAACGGCACAGCGGCGCCGGCGTGTGGCCCGGATGATCCATGCCGAACCCGTAGACGCCGGTGGTCGACTCCGCCAGTCCGCGCCCGCGCAATGCTTCCCAGAGATCGTGCCAAAGAGCCGGCGCCGTTTGCGCATAGGCACCGAGGCCGACCGTGGCCAGCACCTCGACCCGGGGCAGGGATTCCAGTCGAACGTCCATGCCGATTCTCCCTCGTCGCGCCGAAGGATAGCGGTCACGCGGAACCGAGGCAACCGCGACCGTCCTTCCGGTGTTTCTTGCCAAAATGGTCCTTTCAAGCTTCGTTCAATTTTTTTATGGCCGCGCCACCCGGGCGGGATTACCATTTTCGATGTCCCGTCGGCGGAAAGGCCCGGCCATGACCATCCGTTTCGCGACCTTCAACGTGGAAAACCTGTTCAGCCGGCCGAAGGCCATGAACCTGGACGACACGGACCACGGCACGACGATCCTCGCCACCGTCGCCGAATTGCAGGACCTTCTGGACCGGGACACCTACGGCCCGGCGGACAAGCGGGCAATCGCCGACCTCGCGCTGGCCGCCCGAGGCTATTTCTCGATCAACAAGACCCGTGGCCGCACGCCCCTGTCCTACAGCCGCCGCTCCGGGGTCTATACGGTCAAGGTCGGCGGCAAGAAGGATTGGGCCGGGTTCATCGAGTTGACCCGGGCCAAGTTTTCCGACGCTTCGGTCGCCAACACCGGAAAGTTCATCGGAAAACTGAATGCCGACATCCTGGGCATCTGCGAGGTCGAAAACCTGTCCACCATGCGCTACTTCCGAAGCCAGCACTTCGGTCGCGAGGGATTGCGCCACGCCATTCTGATCGACGCCACGGACCCGCGCGGCATCGACGTCGGCCTCTATTCCAGGTTCCCGTTCGGCCACCTGCGCTCCAACGTCGACTACAAGCCCGACGGCGCCACCTGGCCCCTGTTCACCCGCGACTGCCTGGAGGCGGAAATCCCGCTGGGCGGGGACCGTCGCCTGCATGTGCTCCAGAACCATCTCAAGAGCAAGCTCGGCCCGAAACGGAGAAGCGACGCCCGCCGCAAGGCCCAGGCGACGCGGATCAACGAGATTCTCGGCGAACGCTACGACCTGACCCGGGACTGGGTGATCGTGGCCGGCGACATGAACGACACCCCGGGCAGCGACCCCCTGTCGCCACTGTTCGACAATCCGGGCCTGCACGACGTGCTGGAGGTCGCCGGGGTCGATCCGGCGCGGCGCTGGACCTACCATTATCGCAGCAACGAGCAGATCGACCATGTCCTCGTGTCCACCGCCCTGAGGCCGCACGTGGCGGCGGCCGGGGTGGACCGCTCGGGAATCGCCGAGGTGGCCGACCACAGCGGCGGCACGGAACGGCCGATGGCCGGAATCACCGGCTGGCGCAACGCCGCGTCCGATCACGGCGCGGTGTGGGTTGACCTCTCCATCGCCGGGTGACCGCCGGGATCGGCGCAATCCGCGCCCGCGTGGAATCGCCCTCTGGCGCGGCCGGCCGCGCGGCGCTATATCCGGATCATGCCGATGACCGTTCCCTTCATGCCGACCCGGCGCGCGCCCGTCGCGGACGGGCCCCTGCTCCGCCTGGAGTCCGAGTACCAGCCGGCCGGCGACCAGCCGAGGGCGATCGCCGAGCTGGTCACCGGCCTGGACGAGGGGCGGCGCGATCAGGTTCTGCTCGGGGTCACCGGCTCGGGTAAGACCTTCACCATGGCCAAGGTGATCGAGGCGGTGCGGCGGCCGACCCTGGTGCTGGCCCCCAACAAGACCCTGGCGGCTCAACTCTATGCCGAGATGAAGGGGTTCTTCCCGCAAAACGCGGTGGAGTACTTCGTCTCCTACTACGACTATTACCAGCCGGAAGCCTACGTGCCGCGCACCGACACCTATATCGAGAAGGACGCGGCGATCAACGAGCAGATCGACCGCATGCGCCACGCGGCGACCCGCGCCCTGTTCGAGCGCAACGACGTGATCATCGTCGCCTCGGTGTCCTGCATCTACGGCATCGGGGCGCCGGAGACCTACGCCAAGATGGTGGCGCCGATCGAGAAAGGCGCCGAGATCGACCGCAACGGTTTGATGAAGCGCCTTATCGAGTTGCAGTACGCGCGCAATGACGCCAGCTTCCATCGCGGCACCTTCCGGGTGCGCGGCGACGTGCTGGAAATCTTCCCCAGCCACTACGAGGACCGGGCCTGGCGGCTCTCCTTCTTCGGCAACGAGGTGGAGGACATCCGCGAGATCGATTCGCTGACCGGCGAGAAAACGGCCGACCTCGACGCCGTCACGGTCTATCCGGCCAGCCACTACGTCACCCCGCGCCCGACCCTCAAGCAGGCCATGGTCGGCATCAAGAAGGAATTGAAGGCCCGCCTCGACGCCCTGCATGCCGAGGGCAAATTGCTGGAGGCGCAGCGCCTGGAGGAACGCACCACCTTCGACCTGGAGATGATCGAAACCACCGGCTTCTGCTCCGGGATCGAGAACTATTCCCGCTACCTCACCGGCCGCGACCCGGGCCAGCCGCCGCCGACCCTGTTCGAGTACCTGCCCGACAACGCGCTGTGCATCGTGGACGAGAGCCATGTGACGATCTCGCAGCTCGGCGGCATGTACCGGGGCGACTTCAACCGCAAGAGCACGCTGTCGGACTTCGGCTTCCGGCTGCCCTCCTGCGTCGACAACCGGCCGCTCAAGTTCGAGGAATGGGACGCCATGCGGCCGCAGACGGTGCATGTCTCGGCGACCCCCGGCGATTGGGAACTGGGCCGCACCGAGGGCGAGTTCGTGGAACAGGTGATCCGTCCGACCGGCCTGATCGACCCGGTGTGCATCGTGCGCCCGGTGACCCACCAGGTGGACGACCTGATGGCCGAGTGCCGGGCCTGCGCGGCGAAGGGCGAGCGCGTGCTGGTCACCGTCCTGACCAAGCGCATGGCCGAGGACCTCACGGAGTACCTTCACGAGAACGGCGTGCGGGTGCGCTACATGCATTCGGACATCGAAACCCTGGAGCGCATCGAGATCATCCGCGATCTCAGACTCGGGGCCTTCGACGTGCTGGTCGGAATCAACCTCCTGCGCGAGGGTCTGGACATCCCGGAATGCGCCCTGGTGGCGATCCTCGACGCCGACAAGGAGGGCTTCCTGCGATCCCGGCGGTCGCTGATCCAGACCATCGGCCGGGCGGCCCGCAACGTCGACGGACGGGTGGTCCTCTATGCCGACACGGTGACCGACAGCCTGGACCACGCCCTCTCCGAGACCGCCCGCCGGCGCGAGAAGCAGCAGGCCTTCAACGCCGCCAACGGCATCACGCCGGAGTCCGTGCGCAAGGGGGTGGCCGATATCCTCGAAGGCGTGGCCGACAAGGACTACATGACGGTGCGGATTTCCGACTCCGGCGGCCCGGCCGAGGTGGTGGGCAAGGATCTCGCGGCGGTCAAGGCGGAACTGGAGACGCGCATGCGGGCGGCGGCGGCCGACCTGGAATTCGAGGAGGCGGCGCGCCTGCGCGACGAAATCCGCCGCCTGGAGGCGCACGAACTGGGCCTCGACGTGGCCGGCGTGGCGCCCAGGGCGGCCGCCCGGGCGGGGGCGGGCAAGACGCCCAAGGGGCCGGGCCGGAAGGTGGCCGGGAAGACGGGAAAGCGGATGAGGTGACGTCGTTGCTTGAAACCCGATCGAGCGATCCGGGTTTCCCGCCCCTCGCCGGGCGCGGGCTCCGCCCGCTGGGCCGTCGCCGCAAGGGCGACTCGGTACGGATCCCGAATTGATCATCCGGAATCCGTATTACGTCGCCACCCCGGCCTTCCCGGACGTCTCGGGTCTCTCCAGTCCGCCGTTCGCGAGAACGAAATCGACGACCGTCTCCAATCCGTGTCCCGTCTTCATGTTGGCGAACAGGAAGGGCCGTTCACCCCGCATTCTGCGGGCGTCGCGGTCCATCACGTCGAGCGACGCGCCGACCAGCGGGGCAAGATCGATCTTGTTGATCACCAGCAGGTCGGAACGGGTGATCCCCGGCCCGCCCTTGCGAGGAATTTTATCGCCCGCCGAGACGTCGATCACGTAGATGGTGATGTCGGCCAGTTCGGGGGAGAAGGTGGCCGACAGATTGTCGCCGCCAGACTCGACGAACACGATGTCCAGGTCCGGGAACCGGGTCGTCATGTCGTTGACCGCGGCAAGATTGATCGACGCGTCCTCGCGGATCGCCGTGTGCGGACAACCGCCGGTTTCCACCCCGGCGATGCGCTCCGGGGCCAGGGCGCCCGAGCGCACGAGGAACTCGGCGTCCTCCCGGGTGTAGATGTCGTTGGTGATGGCGGCGATGTTCCAGGCGCCGCGCATGGATTTGCAGAGGGCGTCCAGCAGGGCCGTCTTTCCGGATCCCACCGGACCACCGATACCGACGCGAAGTGGCGTGCTCATGATCTGAATAGCCTCGTGTATTGGGTTTCGTGTCGCATCGACGTCCAGTCGACCACGGCGGCGCATGATCCCATGTCCCCGCGCGGACGGATCAGGCAGGCGTCGACCACGTCGCCGATGACCGATTCGAGGGCGGCCACGGCCCGCTGCCCGTCGGTCTGGCCCAGGGGGATCAGACGCACGCCGGCCGATACCAGATTGGCCGCCACGGCGTGAAGGTAGGCGATCAGGGACGGCCGCAACGGCACCCCCGCCCCGGCCGCGGCGGCGGCAACGGCGACGGGATAGACCGCCCGCGTCGGTCCCTCGGGCAGGGCGAGCGGCCACGCGGCCCGCAGGGTGGCCAGGAAGGCGCCCCCCTGGGCCTCGGCCTCCAGCCCGAATTCGCGGGTCGCGCGATAGGCGTCCCCGAGAGTCGCCACCTCCCGCAATTTTTCCATGTCGCCCTCCCCGGCCGCGTGCCAGGCGGCACGGAACAGGTCGGACTCCAGACGCCCCATCCCGAAGCGGAGAATCCCCGCGATCCATTCGGTGAGCGTCTCGACGTCGCGCACGCCGCCAATCTCGACGGCGTATTCGATGCCGTGGGAGTAGCTGTACCCCCCGACCGGAAAGGCCGGGGACAGCCAGTTCAGCAGGCGGTACAGGGCGGCATCGCCGATCCGTTCAGGCGCCATGGGCGTGCCCCCCGCCCGCGTAGGCGCCGGGCTCCGGGGCAAAGGGCGCGGCGCGATGCTCCAACCGGGCGCCCAGCCCTTCCAGCATGGCGACCAGCACGTGATCATCGGCGATGCGCAGATGGCCGTCGTCGAGAACCTGCATCGGGGCATGACGATTGCCGACGTGCCAGGCGAGACGCGCCGTGTGCGCCGGATCGCGGCCGAGAACATCGACCACCGGCTCGGCCGCCGCCCGCACCGCGATGAATCCGCCGCCCTCCAGTTCCAGGCCGTCGCCATCGGCCAGCAGGACGGCGGAGGGCAGATCGAGCAGGAAGGGCGCATCGTCGTCGTCGCGCAGCCGAATGCGCCGCCGGTGGCGGTCCTCGAACGCCAGGGTGACCCGGGCCACCGTCGCGTCGGCGGGCCACTGCCCCCTGGGCCAAAGGGAAATCGCGCGCCGCATGCCCACGCCTCCGCTCAGAACAGGAAGTAGCGCTGGGCCATGGCCAGTTCCGCCGCCGGGGCGCAGGTCAGCAGGGCGCCGTCGGCCCGCACCTCGTAGGTTTCCGGATCGACCTCCATGGCCGGCGCGTAGGCGTTGAGCACCATGTCCGCCTTGGTCACCGAGCGGGTGCCGGAGACGGCCAGCAAGGGCCTGGACAGGCCGAGCGCCGAACCGATTCCGGCTTCCACGGCCGCCCTCGACACGAAGCTGACGGAACTCTGGGTCAACGATCGGCCCAGGGCGGCGAACATGGGACGATAATGGACCGGCTGCGGGGTCGGGATGGAGGCGTTGGGATCGCCCATGGCGGCGGCGGCGATGCTGCCGCACTTCAGGACCAGATCCGGCTTCACCCCGAAGAACATCGGTTTCCACAGCACCAGATCGGCCAGCTTGCCGACCTCCACCGATCCCACGTGGTCGGCGATGCCATGGGCCAGGGCCGGGTTGATGGTGTATTTCGCGATGTAGCGGCGGACCCGCAGGTTGTCGTTGTCGCCGGTTTCCTCGGGCAGACGGCCGCGCTGTTTCCGCATCTTGTCGGCGGTCTGCCATGTGCGGATAATCACCTCGCCGACCCGGCCCATGGCCTGCGAATCGGAGGCGATCATCGAGAAGGCGCCCAGGTCGTGCAGGATATCCTCGGCGGCGATGGTCTCGCGCCGGATGCGGCTTTCGGCGAACGCCACGTCCTCCGGGATGCGCGAGTCCAGATGATGGCAGACCATCAGCATGTCCAGGTGCTCGTCCACCGTGTTGGCGGTGAACGGTCGGGTCGGATTGGTGGACGACGGCAGCACGTTGGCCTCGCCGCAGACCTTGATGATGTCCGGCGCGTGGCCGCCGCCCGCGCCCTCGGTGTGGAAGGCGTGGATGGTGCGCCCCTTGAACGCCGCCAGGGTGTTCTCGACGAACCCGGACTCGTTGAGGGTGTCGGTATGGATGGCGACCTGCACGTCCATGTCCTCGGCGACCCCCAGGCAGGTATCGATGGCGCTCGGCGTGGTGCCCCAGTCCTCGTGCAGCTTCAGGCCGCAGGCCCCGGCCGCCACCTGCTCGATCAGGGCGTCCGGCTGCGAGGCGTTGCCCTTGCCGAAAAACCCCAGGTTCATCGGCAAACCCTCCGCCGCCTGCAGCATGCGGCCGATGTGCCAGGGGCCGGGAGTGCAGGTGGTGGCGTTGGTGCCCTCGGCCGGGCCGGTGCCGCCGCCGAGCATGGTGGTGATGCCGGAATACAGGGCATCGTCCACCTGCTGCGGACAGATCCAGTGGATATGGGCGTCGATGCCGCCCGCCGTCAGGATGCGGCCCTCGCCCGCGATGGCCTCGGTGCCCGGACCGATCACGATATCGACGCCTGGCTGCACGTCCGGGTTTCCGGCCTTGCCGATGGCGGCGATGCGACCGTCCCGGATGCCGACGTCGGCCTTGACGATGCCCCAGTGGTCGACGATCAGGGCGTTGGTGATCACCGTGTCCACGGCCCCCCGCGCCCGGCTTGCCTGGGACTGGCCCATGCCGTCGCGGATCACCTTGCCGCCGCCGAATTTCACTTCCTCGCCGTGGATGGCGCGGTCCTCCTCCACCTCGACGATCAGGTCGGTGTCGGCCAGCCGCACCCGATCGCCGACGGTGGGTCCGAACATGGCGGCATAGGAGGCGCGATCGATTTCGAATGCCATGGTATCAGCCCTCCAGCCGGCCGTTGATCCTGGCGTTGAAGCCCCAGACATCGCCGCTGCCCGCGTACCTGACCAGGGTCACCTCGCGGCTCTGGCCCGGCTCGAACCGCACCGCCGTGCCGGCCGGAATGTCGAGCCGGAAACCCCTCGTCGCGTCGCGGTCGAAGTCCAGGGCCGTGTTGGTTTCGAAGAAGTGGTAGTGGGAGCCCACCTGGACCGGCCGGTCGCCCGTGTTGGAAACCGTCAGCGCGACGGTCTCGCGGCCCGTGTTGAGGGTGAGGGTGCCGGGCTTGATGAACAGTTCTCCGGGGATCATGGTTCCATTCTTTCATAAGAAATCTTCACATGTTAGGAATAGTAAATATTGTTGACCTTTCCTCGCCATTTCAGAAATATTTCTTTAAGGCTAGATTGGTCAGTTTTTTTGTTCGGCATTTGGTGCACGAAAACGTCGGAAACACCATGATCGAATACGCCACCGGAAACCCCATCCTCTTTGAATACCAGTAAGGGCAATCCAAGAGAATACAAGATTCCTGCTTCGAGATGATTCCACGGAGAAGGAAAAATAGTTTCTTCAGAAGTTGACCTTTCTTCGCTGGTCCCACTTTTCCAGACCCCCTGAGGGCACGAAAATTGGCCAAAACCTAGTATAATGCCTCCAGCGCAGTGTTTGGCTATTACGTGAACCTCACGAAGAGGCAAGTCTGTTGGGTAGTCGCTTCTGCCTAAAGCCCGAGGCTCCAAATTAAGCTCATCAAGATGAGAAATAATAATTTCTCTGCTCTTGGATTGTGTTTTGTTTAGCATAGTCGGTGAAGAGACAAATACAGGAATTTTCATCTTACCTGCTTTCTCATCGAATGGGTTCATGCACGGTGACCAGCTTGGTGCCGTCGGGGAAGGTGGCCTCCACCTGGATCTCGCGCAGCATCTCGGCGATGCCGTCCATCACCTGGCCACGGGACAGGACCGTGGCGCCGTCGCGCATCAGCTCGGCCACCGTGCGACCGTCGCGCGCCCCCTCGACCACGTGATCGGTGATCAGGGCGACGGCTTCCGGATAGTTCAGCCTCACCCCGCGCTCCAGGCGCCGTCGCGCCACCATCGCCGCCATGGCGACCAGCAGCTTGTCCTTTTCCCTCGGTGACAGGTTCATGGGACTCTCCTCCTCCCTAGTGGTTCGATGCCAACGGATGAGTCCCATCCGTTGGCTGAATCGAACCACCAGATCAATAGCTTAGTGGATCGACCGATCCAAAGCTTGGGTACC
>JANQIL010000001.1 GCA_028282245.1 Magnetospira sp. | reverse complement strand
GTCGATGCCGATCGGCGGCAGGCCGCGCGGGTCCTCGGGCAGGTGCCCGAACACCGCCACGAAGCGGTTCTCGGCGCCGCGCAGGGCGCCCTCGGCGGCGGTCCGCCGCGCTTCCGCCTCGGCCAGCTGCGTCTTGGCCTGTAACACATCGGTCGACAGACCGCCGCCGACGTCGACCCGCGCTTCCTCCAGGCCGGTGGTGTCCAGGATGTTGGATTCCGAGCGGCGCGCGAAATCCAGCACCCGGGCCGCGCGGCGCAGATCGATGTAGGCGGTCGCCGCCTCCTGGATCAGTTCCTGCCGGGCCGCCACCAGGGCCACCTGGGCATCCGACAGTTGCAGCCGCGCCCGCTCGATCGCCGCGTGGGAGACGCCGAAATCCCACAGCAGTTGGGTCAGCTTGAGGTCGACCTCGTGGAAGGTGGTGTTGGTATTGGAGTCGCCGGCCGGTTTCGACTGGTGCTCGAAGCCGTAGTTGGCGGTCGTGTCCAGGGTCGGATAGAGGGGCGCGAAGGCGGCGCGGGCCCGGTTCTCCGACGCCTCGACCGCCGCCTCGGCGGCCAGAACCCGGTCATGGGTCGCGAGCACCTCGGCCAGCAGGTCGCCGAACACGGCGCCGCGCGCGGGGGGCGCGCCAAGCAGCCAGATCAGGCCGAGCGGTATCGCCAATGCGGTAACGGTCATCCGTCGTGTCGCGGTCGGCCCGTCGCACATCCACCCGCCTTGCGTCGCGCGCCCCAATCCCGACCTCCAGATCTCGGATCGCGGTTGCCTTTTTTGGTCAACTCTGCTTTCCTTATAAAGCAAGCTCTTGAGTGGAATTAATATTTTTTTGTTCCCCGAGCCGTAAAAGGCCTCTCGCGACGCACCGGGGGGCGCGGCCGGTGTTTCACGCCTCGGTTGGAAACGCGCCCCAACGGCCAAGGGCTTGACGAGATGCGGCATGCGCACGAGAACGCGGTGGCGGCGTCGCCGGACGACGGCGGACCTTCGTCGAGCGGCCCCCACGACCCACCGGAACCGATAACCGACTTTCCGCTATCCGACCCGGAGGTTTCGTGGACCGACCGGTCGTCGCTCGATCTCCTGATCGATGCTTTGGCGTCGGATGGCGGGTTCGAGGACGCCATGGCCGGGGTCTTGCGGGCCGCGATCGTGGAGGCGGTCGGGAGTGGCGTGGATGTCGACGTGGCCCGCGCGGCCGGCGATGATTTCACCGCCCGACTGATCTCCGGTTTGGGCGACGGCCTGTCGCCCCAGGCCGCGCTGGCGGCCGCCAAGTCGCTGTTTCTCACCGCCCAGGCCGAGGCCGACGCGCTCGATGCCGGCATGAACGACGCCTGGCGGGCCGAGTTGGCGCGCGAGGGCGGCGAGGGACGCCGGGTCGACGATCTGACGCGGGCCGAGGTCGATCTGGCGCTCGACGACCCGGCATCCGGCCCGATGGACCAGGTGGCCGAGGTTTTCATGGCGGTGCTGCGCCAGTCGCTGATCGCCGGCGATCCACTGGACGTGGCGCTCGCCAACGCCCGCCTGGCCGCCGAGGCGGTGGCGCGCAACGGGCTGGCGGCGGCCGGCGACGATACCGATCCGCTGCTCGACGCCCTGGCGACCGGCCAGGGATTGGACCAGGCAGGCGATCAGTCCGAGGCGTTCATGGACGCCTTGGCCGACGCGCTGGCCGACGGGCTGGCATTCGCCGACGCCCGGACCGTCGCGGTTCGGGCGGCCGAGGACCTGCGATCGGCCGAGGTTGCGGCGCAAACGCCGGGTGGCGACGCCGATGCGATGATCGCCGCCCTGTCGAGCGGCGAGAACCTGGATGCCGCCCTGGACGGCCACGGCGATCCGGCCTTCCTGGCCGCCTTGGGCGAGGCGCTGGCGCGCGGCGCCCGGGAACATGCCCTTGACGAGGCGGCGGCGGACGTGGCGTCGCTGGCCGAGGCGGAACGGCGGACACAGATCGACGACGATTCCGGGAGTAGCGACCTGTTGCGCGCCCTGGCAACCGGAAAGAACTTGCGGTCGGCGGTCGAGGCCCTGGGTGGCGACTCGGCGGTGTTCGAGGCCGGCCTGTCGGAGGCCTTGCGCAATGGTCGGGACCTTGACGACGCGGCGCGTGACGCCCTGGCGGCGGCCACTCGGGTGGCGCGAGCGCGGGCCGACACCAACCTCGGAGGCGATCCGCTTCTCGACGCGCTGGCATCCGGCGACGCCGGCGCGATCTCCGACGATCCGATCTATCGGGAGATCCTGTCGACGGCGCTGGAAACCGGCGCCGATCCGCCGGCGGCCGGGCAGACCGCCCGCGACGGCGCTCGGACGGTCGCCGACGCCCTGGGCGGCATGCCAGGCGAAGAGGCGGGCGGCGACAACCCGCAACTGGCGAGCCTGCTGGGCGACGGATCGACGCCGGCGCCGGAAACGATCGAGAGGCCGGCCGCCGAGGCAATCAAGGAGACGGGGGCGGGCGAGGACGAGGAAGTGGTCGTCGAGGACGAACCGTTGCCCGAGAATCTGGGCGATATCGAGCCGGCGGCCGGCAATCCGCCGACCCCGGCCGCAGACCCCTGGGGCGGACCCAGTTTCAGCAACCCGTCCGTACTGGTCGGCGGCTCCGGCGTCGATATCTTGATCCCCGAACCGCCGCCCGGTGGCCATGCCAGACGCGACCGCGACGACGATGTGGACGACGACGATGTGGGCGGCGGTGGCGGCGACGAGGATGCGGCAAGCCCCGCGTCGGCGTTGGCCAATCGGGCTCCGACAACCGCCGGAGACAGCGCGACGACCGGCGAGAACGGGCTGCTTTCGGGGACCCTTTCGGCCACCGATCCGGACGGCGACGAGCTCGCGTTCGCTCTTCTGAGCGGTCCGGACGCGGGAACCTTGACCGTCGATTCCAACGGCGATTATGCCTTCGACCCGGGCACCGCGTTCGACGATCTGGCGGGTGGCGAAACCCGTGACGTTCACTTTACCTATCGGGTTTCCGACGGGAACGGAGGGTTCGCCGACGGCACCGTGGCCCTGCGTGTGATCGGCACCAACGACGCGCCGCTCCTGACCGCCGGCAATCTGACCACGTTCGAGGACGTGGCGCGAAGCCTGGACGGAATGGGCCTGATGGACGTCGACGGCATTGCCAGCCAGCAGACCGTCGTGCTGCGGTCCGAGGTCGGGACCCTGGCGGTAACCGGCGCCCACGCCGGGGTCGCGGTGACCGGCAGTGGCAGCGGCGAGCTGATCCTGAGCGGCACCGGCGAGGCGATCAATGCGCTGCTCGGCACGCCGGACGCCGTATATTTCACGCCGCCGGCCGACGCGGACGGTGACGTCGGGCTCACGATAACCGCGACCGATGACGGCGGCCTCGTCGATGTCCGCTCGGTGACCGTCCGTGTCGCGGCGGTGGCCGATGCGCCCCTGCTGTCCGCCAGCCTTGGAGAGCCGCTGGACGGACCCCCGCCGACGGTTCCAGGAAGCCAGGTTTTCGCGTTCAGCGCCAAGGATATTAACGGTGCTGGTGGGGAACCGGCCGACGGAGAGCCCGTGACCTTCTGGGTGGATCTCACGAGGCAAGGCCATAACGCGACGGGGGTTGGACCGCCCGAGGTCACCTATGGCGCCGACGCGATGAATGGCAACGGAGGCCTGGTCTTCACGTCGGCGACCGGCGCTCTGGGAATCGCGAGCGATGACGACATCGACACCAACAACGCCGGTTATGCCGCGCGCACCATCGCCGCCGCTTTCGAGACCGGCACCAACGTCGACGATTATCAGGTGATCTACGAGGAAGGGAACGCCGACGACGGCTACCTGATCGCCGTGTACGGCGGCCGGGTCATCACCTATGCCTACAGCACGAGCGGCGGCTGGGGATACAAGTCCCTCGACCTCGGACCGGTCGCGCCCGAAACGGTCTACAGCCTGGCCATGGTTCACGATTCCGGGGCCCCGGGCGGCGGAACCCTGACCGGCTACGTGAACGGCCGGCAAGCCGGGATGGTCGACGGAGTCGGAGTCATGGATCGTCACGGCGGCGGTATCGCCATCGGCGCGGCGACGGACGCCCAGACGATCGATCCGGACGATCCGCATGGTGTTGTCGACGTGACCGGCACGGTTACCCAGTTCACCGGCGCGGTCGGCGAACTCCGGCTCTGGAACGAGGCCCTGGACCCGGCCGAGGTTGCCGGCCTGTCGCGGCACTTGGCCCATCAATGGGGATTGCCGGACCCCGATATCGATATCCCGTTCAACGTGGCGGCCGCGCTTGTCGATACCGACGGCTCGGAGGTCCTGTCGGTGGAGCTTGGCGGCATTCCGGACGGGGTGACGCTGACCGATGGCGCCGGCGTCGGCATAGAGATTGTCGACGGCGCCGCGACCCTCGACCCGTCGCACCTGTCGGGACTGACGTTTCATGTGCCGGACGCCGACGCCGACGGCCTGCCGGATATCGATCTGGCGACCTCGGGGCTGACCGTGACCGCGACCGCCGAGGACTCCAACGGCGACGTCGCCCAATCGCACGTGGTGTTCACGGGGGCGCCGCCGACCCTGGCGGAGAATTTCGCGCTGTCCTTCGATGGCCTCGACGACGCGGTGCGGATCGCCGATCACGACGATTTGGATCCCACCGCGTCGTTCACCCTGGAGGCGTGGATTCGTCCCGACGCGGTCGGCGGCGACGTCCAGGCGGTCCTGTCCCATCTGCATGACGGCGGCTTCGAGATCGCCCTCGCGGGCGACCGGTGGATGTTCACGGTCAATACCGCCGACGGTCCGCAAAGCGTGCTGTCGAACGATCCGGTGACCGAGGGGGCATGGGTCCATGTGGCCGGCATCCACGACCATGCGAGTGGCGAACTCGTCCTCGCGGTGAACGGGGTCCGCCAGTCCGACGCGCGCACGCTCGGAACCGCGCCGCGACCGGCCGATGGCGATTTGATGTTCGGGGCGCGCTCCGACGGCGCCGGCGGTCTCGCGAACGGGTTTCGGGGCGCCATCGAGGAGGTCCGTCTGTGGACCTCGGCACGCTCGGACAGCGATCTGAGCAATCACATGACACGGCAACTCAACGGCGACGAGGCCGGACTGGCCGGCTACTGGAACGCCAACGAGGGCGCCGGCGCCGTTGTGGCCGACGGATCCGGGCGGGGCCACGCCGGAGCCATCGAGGGGGGCGCGGTCTACGTGAATCTGTCCAATCCCTCCCTGGCCGCCGGTGAGACCTACCATGGCCTGATCCTGGGCAGCGATCCGGACGGCGGGCCGCTGACCTATGGCATCCGGTCCGACCCGCTGCACGCGGATTCACTGGTCCTGGACGGCAATACATATACCTACGTCCATGACGGCGGCGGCGATGACGATTCGTTCACGGTCGCGGTGACCGACGATACCGGACAGCAGGCAACCGATCCGATCCAGTTGGACGTGGTCTAGTGTGGTGGATTCGAAGTTCGCGACATTATTCGGGGCAAACTCCACGGCGAACTTCGAATCCAAAACCACACTAGAATCAGATTATTACCTAGTGTCCTGATCGAATCCGAAGTTCGAAAACGCCCGCCAAATAATGCTCCGAACTTCGGATTCGGGACACGAGGGTCTGTCGACCATCATCTCGGGGTCTCGGGCTTCGTTGGGCGGCGCCATGATTCGCGGGGCCCGTCCTCCGGTGTCCCGGCGCTGGGGCGCGCCGCCGAATCCGACCCTGATTCCATTGATTTTTCTCCGTATTCGCGGACAATGTGGCGACGTTGCGCTGATCGGGACCGGGGGCGCGGCGATCGCGAGAGGGAGGGGCATGATGGCCAAGCAGGGGACGTCCGGCCTTTCGGGGCGCCAACGCTTCGCCTTGATCGTCCTGGTGCTGGCCCTATTGAGCCTCGCCCTGGCCCAGATTGCCCGCCACGCCATCCTTGAGGCGGAGTCCGGCGAGACCCTCTCCCTGGCGGTGATCGGACCGATGAGCGGCCCCGACGCGGCCATCGGGACATCGCTCAGACGCGGCGCCGAACTGTACGTGGAGATCGCCAACCAGCGGGGCGGCGTCCACGGGCGCCGACTGGTCCTGGATGCGCGGGACGATGCCGACGATCCGGCCACCGCGCGCCGCGAGGCCGAGTCCCTTGCCGCCGGAGCGGTGGTCGGCGTGGTTGGCCACTGGCGCGACGCGGTGGCGCGCGCCGCCGCGCCCGCCTATACGGGCGGCGGCCTGCCGGCGATCGTTCCGGCCCCGATGTCGGAACGCGATCTGCCGCGCGGCGGCGCCGGCCAGGCGGTGTTCAACACCGCCTTCCACCTTGAGCATCAGGCCCGGTTCCTGGCCAACTACGCCCGCAACGTGCTTGGCCATCGGCTGATTTCGGTGATCGTCGACGACCATCTGTTCGCCGACGGTCTGGCGGCGCCGTTCGAGGCCACCTATCGAAGATTCGGCACCGCGATCCGTTACACGTGGCGGTTCGACTCCCGGTCGCCGACCCGGGACGCCGATCTG
Source organism: Magnetospira sp. (assembly GCA_028282245.1). GTDB lineage: Bacteria > Pseudomonadota > Alphaproteobacteria > Rhodospirillales > Magnetospiraceae > JANQGL01. The sequence goes on along the minus strand of JANQIL010000001.1, from coordinate 6,506 downwards.
GCGCGGATCGTCTCCAAGCTGGAGGCGCGCAAGGATGCCGGAGCCCTGTTCCTGGCGGTCGGGGAACGGGCCGGAGCGGACTTGTTGCGACGTATCCGCGACGCCCGGCTCAAGAACGTGATCGTCGCTCCGACCCCCCTCACCACCGCGTCGTTCCAGGCCGCGTTGACCGCGGCGCTGCCGCCGGGCGCGGACCGGGCGCGTTACACCGACGGCCTGCTGGTCGCGACGCCACTGCTGCTCGACACCGCCAACGAGACCGCGCAGTTGTTCGCCAACCGCTACCGGGCGCGCTACGGGGACTCGCCGGACTGGGTGGCCGCCCATGCCTACGAGGCCATGCACCTGATGGCCTCGGGGCTCGAAAAACTGCCCAAGGAGGCGCTCGACGCGCCGCCGGCCGACCTGCGCGCCGCGTTGCGCGGCTTCCTGTCCGGCCTCGACTCGCCCGAAAAGGCCATCCCCGGGATCGCCGGACCGCGTGCCTTCGACACCCGGGGCCGCGCCATCGCGCCGGTCCTCATCGGGACCTACAACGGAAACGACATGGTGTCGGCGCTCACCCAGCTACAGCCCATCACGTCGAGCGGGCGGACCAACTACATCGAGGAACTGCGCAAGGGCAAGGTTCTCTACGTGAACGACCGATTCATGTACCGCACCAACGTGGTCTATACCGGTCTGGAGTTGAAGGACGTTTCCGAACTGTCGGTGGAGGACAACAGCGCCACCCTCGGTTTCGTGGTCTGGTTTCGCTATCGGGGCGATTTCGAGCCGCAGGACGTGGTGTTCGCCAATGCGGTGGACGCGATCGAACTCAAGGACCCGATCGAGGTCCAGCGGATCGGCGACATGACCTATCGGGCCTATCGGGTGAGCGGCAAGTTCCTGTTGAACTTCACGCGGACCGAGCGGTTCTACGGCTCGCATGTGCTGGGAATCAGCTTCTCGCACCGCAAGTTGAATCGCAACAACTTGCTTTATGTCGTTGATGTTTTGGGAATGAACCTCGCGGCTGGCGGCTCGGTTCTGGCGCAACTCCGCGACGATCAGGCGCTCAATCCGAACATCGGCTGGGTGGCGGAACGGGCCTGGGTGTCGCAGGACATCGTTCGCAAGAGCACCTTCGGCGATCCGGCCTACGTCGGCTACACCGCCAACGCGCCCGAGTTCTCGCGCATCGACCTCGGCGTCCTCGTCAAGCCCGGCCAGGCCCAGGCGCGCGATTTCGTGGACGACGAGCACTTCCTCTACGTGGGCATTTTCGGCCTGCTCGGCAGCCTCGCCGCGATCTGGATGGATCGCCGGGGCGGCCGTCGGTTCTGGGGGCTCCAGTCATGGGTGCTGCGGCTGGTGTCGTGGCCGCTGCTGCTGACGTCGGCCGGCAACATGCTGCTCGAAAGCTCGTTTCGCAATCTGGAGAGCTACTACATCGACATGATCGTCACGGTCTACGACATGCTGTGGTGGATCGTGCCGGCGCGGCTGATCGCGCTGGCCTTCGAGCGGTTTGTCTGGCTTCCGCTGGAAACCCACACCGGGCGGACGATCCCCAACGTGGTCCGGGTGTTTGCCTCGGCGACCATCTATTCGCTGGCCTTTTTCGGGATCATCGCCTTCGTCTACGACCAGAAGATCACCTCCCTGCTGGCCACGTCCGGACTCCTGGCCATGATCGTCGGCTTGGCCATACAGGCCAATATTTCCAATATCTTCTCGGGGATCGTGCTGAACATCGAGCGACCGTTCAACGTCGGCGACTGGGTTCAGATCGGCGATCTGGACGAGGGTCGGGTGGAGGACATCACCTGGCGGACCTGCCGCATCAAGACCCGCAATGGCTACGTGATCAGCCTGCCCAATGGGCAGGTCTCGGAATCCCAGGTCCACAACTATAACTCTTATGATTGTGTCCGCCTGGAGCTTCCGGTGGAGGTGGACGCCCGCTACAACCACGAGACGATCGACGAAATCATGACCCACGTGGCCGAGAAGCTGCCGCACGTGCTGCACGACCCGAAGCCGGAGGCCAGATTCACCGGCATGCGCTGGTCCTACGGCGGCTGGGTGGCCACGTACGAGGTGCAAATCTGGGTCGATGATTACGGGTTGCGCGAGGATATCGAGGAGGCCACGCACTCGACGATTTGGGATGAATTGATCGGCAGCGGAATCCATCCGTCTCCCGACACCCTGGACGGCCGCCACGCGTGGAAGGTTTCCTTCAGGAAACGGACCACCGGAGAGACCGCCCATGCGCACGAGGGCGCCATCCACGGCGGTTACGGGGACGTGGCGGCGATCGGGGCCGGCCACCGCGACGGCGGACCGTCGGGCGGCGAGGGCGGCGGTGGCGAGGGATGATCGGTCGGCCCTCGAAATGGTCGTTGGCCGGTCGCGTCACCCGAAGGTTCCGCCGTTCCAGCCCCAGAAGGCACGCGGCGGGGCCGCGAATTCGATATAGGTGCGGTTGGCGGCGACGCCCAGATGCCGCGTCACCAGCTCGCACAGCCGGCCCGACAGCTCGGTCGCGCGGTCCTCGGTCAGGCCGAGACTTTTCAGTTGCAGGAAGGCGGCCGGATCGTCGCTGCCGGCGAACAGCAGCGGCCGGCCGGCCTCGGCGCTGACCATCACGTAGGATTCCGGCTTGTCGAGGCCCTCGGCGACCGATCGCGAGGCCTCGCGCAGAAAGGCATCGGTGGCCGACTCGTCGAGCCGCTGGTTGGTGCGCAGGGTGAGCAGGGGCATGGTGTCTCCTCCATCGTCGGGCGTGTCGCCATCATACGCCGGAAGCGCGCGGCGCGGTTCGGTTGATTCCGTGGCCGGCGTGGGGTATTCGAGGCGGACGGGGACCGGAGGCGCGCGATGGACGAACGGGGGATCTTCGAGCGGATCGGCGAGGTCCTGGGGGCGGTCATCGCCTGGCTGTCGTCGATTGGCGGGCGCCTGGGCGAGTTGCTCGGGGCCTTCATCGATGGCGTGGCGCGCGGCAGCGGCCTGGAGGGAGCCAGTTGGCTGACCTGGGGCTTGGTCCTGATCGGCGTGCTGCTGGTGGTGGCGGCGGTACGGCGGCTGATCGACATGGAATTCGGCAGCGCGATCATCAACGCGGTGATCGGTCTGGCGCTGATCGCCTGGGCAATGTCCTGAGGCGCGCGCCGGCTGGCGCGGCGCCCCGTCGATCGGGTCTCCGCCGGGGGTGCGGCCGGGCTTTTGGGCGACTCCGTGGGCGTGGTTCGGCGGATTTTAATTTTCTGTTCGCGATTGGTCGGTTACGCTTTTCATCCACAGGTTCGGATGAACGGAGGCCCCACGGGGAACCGGCCCATGAGCAAGACCCCTTCCGGCTCCGGCGGCAAGTCGGGAAATGGCGCCATCACGGTCGCCTATGACGCCGACGAGGCGGCGCGTCTGGCCGACCTGATCGCCGAGGACGAGCCGGACGAGGCGGCGCGGCTCGGACCCGAGGACTGGCGACCGCCGTTCTACGTCCGGGCGCGTCTGGCGGTGGTGGCCGGCGGCCTGCTGAGCTTGGCCTGGATCGCGCTCGGCGGCCTCGTGATCCACGACCAGATGGGATGGGACCAGGTGCGCCTCCTGCTGCCCCACGAGATCGGCGGACTGGCGGTCGGCCTGCTTACCCCGATCGCCCTGCTGTGGTTGGCGGTGGCTTTCGTCGAGCGGGGCCGTTTGCTCAAGTACGAGGCGCGGGCCCTGCGCTGGCACCTGTCGCGGTTGGCCTATCCGACCGCCGGCGCGGAGGCGCGGATCGGCGAGATTTCCAGATCGCTGCGCGCCCAGGCGCGGACCCTTGGCGAGGCAACCGAGGAGGCGGTGGCGCGCGCCCGCTCGGTCGACGGGCTGATCCGCGACCGAATCCAGGAGTTGCACAAGGCCTCCGAAGGCACCGACCTGCAGGCGCGCGACATGGAGGAGGCGTTGCGCCGGCGCACCGACGAACTGGTGGCGGCGGCCGATCTGGTGAGCAGCCGGGTGCGCGAGGCGGCGCAGTCCCTGGGAACCCAGATCGAGGATCTGGGAGGCCGCGCGACGAGCGATGCCGAGCGCATCGAGACGGTGACCGAGCTTCTGACCCGGCGTGGCGACTCCCTCAACGTGGCGACGGCCTCGGCGCTCGGTCTGGCGCGCGAGATGGTCGACCTGCTGGAAGCCCGCACCGAGGCCATGCAGCAGGCCGGGACACGGGTCGGGGAGCGCAGCGACGCGGTGGCGCGCACCCTGGTCGAGGGCGCCCAGCGGCTGATCGATTCCACCGCCGAGGCGGCCAACAAGGCCCGCCAGACGGCGACCCTGGTCGACGAGCACGGGCGCAAGCTGGAGGAACGGACCGAGGTCGCGGCGACGCGGGCCGATGTGATGCGCGAGACCCTGACGCGTCAGGCCGGCGACCTGGAGGACGTGGCGCGCCGCGTGGCCGCCCAGGCATCGACCGCCGAGGCGGCGCTCGGCGCTCAGGCGCAGGCCCTGGAGGAGACCTCCGGACGGGTGGTCGACAATCTGGCTGCGGCGGCGACCGGACTGGCCGAGCAGGCGCGCGGAATCGAGCAGTCGACCGAGGCGGCGCTCGGGCGGGTCGCCGAGTCCGGGCGCGGGCTGGCCGGTCACGCGGCGACCGTGGACGCGACGGCGCTACGGGCCGGCGAGCGGGTCAAGGACTTGACCGGGCAGGTCAACGGCCTGAACGGCGAACTGACGACGCTCGGCGGCCAGACCCTGGACCGCATCGACGCGCTGGCCGAGACGGTCGATCGACGGGCCGGGGACCTGACGGTCAGCAGCGAGCACTCGGTGACCCGGCTCGCCGAGGCCGGCGACGCCATCGCCCGCCAGACGGCGGCCCTGGTGGCGCAGGGCGAGGACCTTCGCAAGAGCCTCGACGCGGCGGCCCAGACCCTGCAGCAGCGCGGCACCGACCTGTCCTACGCGGAGACCCAGGCGCGCACCGAGATCGGCCGCCTCGGGGAAACCCTGCGCGCCCGCACCATCGAGATCGAGGCGGCCGGCGACACCGGGGCCGGCAGCCTGAGGGCGATGGCGCAGGCGCTCCAGGAGGGATTGGCGCAGGTCCAGGAGATCGGCGATAAATCCGGCCAGCTCAACGATTCCTTCGCCAAGAAGGTGGCCCGGCTGCGCGATCTGGGGCAGACCACGGCGGCCCGTCTGAGCGACCTGGATGATACCCTTCAGCAGCGTGTTCAACGTCTCGACACCGCCACCGATCGCACCACCGGCCGGCTGATGGAGGTTGCCGAACTGCTGGCCAACAACGGACTCGATCTCGATCGCGCCACGGCGGCGGCGGAGGGCATGCTGGACCGCATGGCCGGCCTGATCGCCGACCGCACCGGCGAGGCGGTCGGCGGGGCCGCGCAGGCGCAGGCGGCGATGCGGGAATTGGGCGATCTACTGGCCGCCCGGCGGGCCGAGTTGGCGCACGCCGCCGACGAATCGGAAATGCGCCTGCAGCAGGCCGCCGAGACCCTGCACCGGCAGTCGGGCGCCTTGAGCGGAATTTCCGAACGCGGCGCCAACCAGATGGCCGAGGCTCACGCGACCCTGCGGCAGGCCTCGCGCGACATGGGCGACGCCGCCAACCGGTCGGCCCGCCTGATGGCGCTGCTCACCGAGGCGCTCAAGACCCAGACCGAGGAGGTCGGCGCGGCGGCCGGACGGGCGTCGCGCGACCTCGGCCGGCTGGGCGAGACCCTGCGCGGCCGTTCCGGCGAGGCGGAAACCGCCGCCGAGACGGCGATCGGCCGGCTCGACCACGCCGGCGACGTGCTGCGCGACGTGACCGATACCCTGACCACGGCAACCGGCGAGACCGTCGATTCCCTGGGCCGCGCCACCGAGGGCCTGCGCGCCGCCACCACGGCGGTGATCGCGGCGGCGGAGGAGGGAACCGGCCGCATCGACGGGGCCGGTCAGCGACTGGCGCAGCGGGCCGACGGCGTGATCCTGAAGGCCGACGAATCGGTGTCGCGGATGACCGACGGAACCGCCCAGCTCGGCCGAAAGGTCCAGGACCTGGACTCGCTGTCGGGCGAGGCCCGGCGGACCCTGGACGCACTGGGCCAGGAGATCGCCGGTCAGGCGCGCCAGTTGGTGGACTCGGCCGGCGCGGCCGGCGGCGCCCTGAGCGGCTATCAGTCGACGCTCGGTCAACAGGTCGAGACGGTGACCCGGACCGCGGCCGCCGTGCGCGCCGACCTGGGGCAGGTGGCCGACACCTTGAACACGGAATCCCACCGGGCCGGCGGGGTGGCCCAGAAGGCGGCGCGGATTCTCGCCGTGGCGGCGGAGGCCCTGGCCCGTCAGGCAACCGCCCTGGACCGCGCGGCATTGCGCTCGGTGGAACGTCTCGACGGGTCCGGCGAGGCGCTGTCGGCGCGCGGCGCCCACTTCGAGGCGACGGCCGAGCAGGCGGCGGCGCGCCTGGACGAGGCGGCCCGCCTGCTCGATGCGCGGGCCGAGCATCTGAAGAC
>JANQIL010000163.1 GCA_028282245.1 Magnetospira sp. | reverse complement strand
GGACCTTGTCAACGCGGCGTGGCCGCGAAGTCCCTGTACAGGGGACCGCGCGGCGCCGCCAGGGTTCCCTTGACGACCGCCTTACTTCCCTCGAACGCCAAGTGGCCGCGACGCCCGTAATGGGGCAGCGGGCGCATCAGGGCGGCCAGCGCGGCGCCACCGTCGGCCGCCACCACGACCACGGGACGCCCCCCGGCATCGCGACCGGCCCAGACGCGGGCGGTGCCCCGTCCGGCCACCTGCTCCGGCGGTCCGGGCAGACCATGGGCATCCAGATAGCCGCCAAGGGCCTCCGGATCGACGGCGATGATCAGCAACGGAACGTTGGGCGGCGCCCGATCGGCGGCCACCCGGTCAACGTCGCGTTCCAGCATTCGGTCGGCCAGGCGGCCGGCCAGGGCAAGGGTCTCGGCGTCGCCCCCCGGCACCGCCAACGCGGCCGTCCCGCTCAGGGTCACGTCGCGCAGGATGGGCGGCATCTCCGAGCGATCGAGGCGGCGGAACAGGTCGAAGTCGGGATCGACGGCGATCGACCGGGGCGGCGAGTCCAGGTCGAGCGTCAGGTCGGCAACGCCGCCGCGCACCACCGCCGTCGCGCGGCGCGGCGCGGTCGCGGTTTCAACGACAACCGGCACCCGCAGGGCGTAATCGCCGTCGGACGCCAAGCGCACCGTCAGCCCATCCTCCGTCGCCTCCGCCGACTCCAGGGACAGGCGCGGCGCCCCCGGGCGCGTCGTCCATTGCGCGAAGAACGGGGCGAGGTCGCGTTTTGCCGCCGCCTCAAAGGCGGCCCGGACGTCATCCCAGTTGGCCGCCGCGAAGCGGTGATCGCGCCATAGTCGCCGCAGCCCGTCGTCGAACGCCGCGTCGCCGATCTCGCCCTTGAGCATATGAAACAGCATCGCGGCCTTGCCGTAGCCGATCACCTGCGAGGCATCGTGCAGCTTGCCCTTGAAGGCGGTCAGCGGCATGTCGCGCCCGGCCGGCAGGGCGGCGTAGTCGCGCAGCCATTGCCGCCGCATGTCGCGTGCCTTGGCCGGCCCGGCCCGCTCGGCGTACAGGTGATCGGCCAGATAGGTCGTCAGGCCCTCGGCCCAGTTGCCGCCGGCATGGTCGATATAGACCCCGTTGCCCCACCAGTTGTGAAGGACTTCGTGGCCCAGCGAGCGTTCGAGAACGAACGGCAGGCGCAGCACCCGCGATCCGATGTAGGTCAGGCCGGGAAATCCCCAGCCGACCGGCAGCGGCCCAGACAGGACGTGGAAGGCGGAGAACGGATAGGCGCCGATGCGTTCCGAATAGAGATCGATGTATTCGCCCACGGCATCCAGATAGGTGTCCGCCAGATCGACCGTCGCGGCGTCGAGGTAGGTTCGCAGCCGGATGTCGCCGTGCCTGCGCTCGGTGACCGTCCAAGGACCGGCGAACAGGGAAATCTCGTCGGTCGGGTGCGGAAAATCGAATACCGCCGCGTAGCGACTCGGCCCGTCCTCCTCGCGCAGCAGGCGTCCCGGGGCCACCGCCTTGTGCGGTCGCGGCAGGTCGGCCTCCAGGCGGTAGGTGAACAGGGCCCGGCCGCCGAACAGCGGCACCCAGCTCGACCCGGCGGCAAGCACCGTGCCCTCCGGTCCGGCCAACAGGCCGCCGCCCCGCGCGCCGTCGGCGATCGGCGACGCCCGCCCCCGGTAAGACAGGGTCAATTCGTGGTCGCCGTGCGGCCCCAGGTCGACCGACCACATCCCCGACCGGCCGCCCACCGCGACCGGGGCGCCGTTCACCGTCGCCCAGACGATTCGCAGCGCCGGATTGAGCGCGAACCGGACAATTCCGCCACCGGTCAGGGACACCCGGTCGCGCACCGAAATCGCGCGGTTGTCCGGATCCACCGATACCGAAAGATCGTGATGACGGACCTCGGCCGCGAGAACCGGCGCGGCCCGGGCGATGCCCAGGAGAACCAGGGCGATGGTCAACGAAACGCCGAATCGGGTCATTGTTCTGTTGGAAATCTGGCGATCAGGTCCAGGGTCTCGCCGCCGCGCCGCACCTTGAGGGGCAGCCAGACTCCGGGCACCATCTCGGCGATCACCGCCTTCAGCTCGTCGGCCTTGCGGACCTCCCGCCCGGCCGCGCTCAACACCACGTCGTCGGTGCGAAGTCCGGAACGGTCGGCCGTCGAATCGGGAAACACGCCCTTGATGTTCACCCCGTCGGCGCCGTCCGTGATATAGACCCCCAGCTTGAGGGGCGGCGCCGGACGCGGCGGATCGACCAAACCGAACACCGCGTCGGCCAGACCCGGTTTCAGATCGTCGCAGTCGCGGCCGAGATTCCAGGGAACGACGACCGCCGCCCCGTCGAACCCCAGGTCGGACAGTTGACGGGGCACGCCATGGCCGCCTTCCAGATGACCACTGCCCAGAATCCCCACCACCAGGGGCGCCTGTCCGGCCTCATGGGCGGACGCGACCGCCTCGGCCATGGCGCGATCCCAAAGCACCTGGGCTTCCAGAAAGCGGTTCAGGCGTTCCTCGGCGGAGGTCGGCGCGGTGGCGTCCGGCTCGACTTGCCGCGCCGCGCGCATCCGTTCATGGTGCTCGAAGACCTCGCGCAGGCGCGCCACGTAGGCGGGATCGGCCGCCGCCGGCTCGCCGACGCCGCGTCGCTCGGACACCGGGATCGCCGCCCAGCCCTCGCCGCGCACCCTGCGGATCAGGGAAATGTCCACGTTGAGAGCGACCATCGGCACCTTGTGGCGGCGCGCGAAATGGAACAGCGGCAGGTACAGGTCGGCCGCGAAGCCCCACACGCGGCCCCATTCCACCTCGCGCAGGAACTCGGAGTCGCCCAGGTCCCCGGCCACCCAGCGGTCGAGCACCGGCTGCACCCGGCGCGGAAAGGCCTCGAAGCCGACCACCATGTTCGGGTTGACGGCATGCAGCCCAGCCAGGACGTCGAGTTGCCAGCGGTGATGTTCGGCGTTGTCGTGGGATTCTCCCACCAGCACCGCCGGGCGCCCGGCCAGGTCGCGCATCCAGGCGGCGGACGGACGGACGGCGCCGCTCGCCGGATCGATCCATCGGCCGGTGACGACGCAAGAGTCATCGGCCGGGACGGGCGTCGGACAAACCACCGCGAGCCACGGAAGCAGCGCGAGAACGGCCTTCATTGGATGCATGCGGGGAATATCCTGTGTGCGGGATAAGTCCCTCTCGATGTGGGGTCGGGGCGGCGCGCGATCAACCGATCGCGTCTTGCATTTCAATTAGAGATTCCTAATTAATTATATTATACCAAGGTTCTTTTTAGGGATTCGAAATCCATGTCGCAGTCGGAAACACAGGAAATCAATGAATTGCACTGGCTCGCCCATGTCCCCGTGCCGCTGTTCGCGGTGGTGATGGGCGTTGCCGGGCTCGGACTCGCCTGGCGCAAGGGCCATGAGGCGCTGGCCCTGCCGATGGAGATCGGCGAGGCCGTGCTGGCCCTTGGCGGGCTGTTCTTCGTGGTCATCTTCACGCTCTACCTGAGCAAGGCGTTGCGCCATCCGCAGGAATTCAAGACCGAGTTCAACCACCCGATCCGCTCCAATTTCGTGGCCGCGATCTCGATCAGCATCCTTTTGCTGTCCACCGGGTTGGCGCCCTACGCGGTCGACGGGGCTCTGTTGCCCTGGAACCTCGGACCATTGCCGATGGCGCGCGAGATCGCGGTCGGCCTGTGGGCGGTCGGGGCCACGGCGCAACTCCTGATCACCCTGCGCCTGATCGGACGATGGATGTTCCACGAACAGCAGATCAACCATTCCAACCCGGCCTGGTTCATTCCCATCGTCGGCAACATCCTGGTGCCGCTGGCCGGGGTGCGGCTCGGCTTCCCGGAAATTTCGTGGTTCTTCTTGTCCATCGCGCTGGTGTTCTGGGTGCTGCTGTTCACCATCGTCTTCTACCGCATCGTGTTCCACCTTCAGTTGGCGCCGAAGTTGGTGCCGACCCTGTTCATCTTCATCCCGCCGCCGGCCATCGGCATGCTGTCCTACCTGAACCTGACCGGCGGCGACCTGGACGCCTTCGCCCGCGTCCTGGCCAATTTCACCCTGTTCCTGGTGATTCTGCTGCTGAGTCTCGGCCACCGCTTCGTGAAGGTGCCGTTCGCTGTATCCTGGTGGGCGTTCACCTTCCCGCTCGACGCGGCGGCGGTGGCGATCCTGGTCTATGCCCAAAAGACCGGCAGCGAGATGATGAACTGGATCGGTGCCGGGCTCCTGGGCATCGCCACGGTGGTTGTGGTGGTGGTCCTGTTCAGGACCTTCGCCGCCCTGGCGCGCGGCCAGTTGTTCGTGCCCGAGTGAGCGGAGACCGAAGCCGTCCCTCGGGTTCGACATGACGACCCGTTGACAGGCCTCGACCGGACCGCTACGCCCCTTGGAAAAACAGGGGCGCGGCCATGGCCATGGCGAAGGGCGCGGTGGCGGCCGGACATCCGGAAACCGCCCGCGCCGCGGACATCATCCTGTGCGAGGGCGGCAACGCCTTCGACGCGGCGCTGGCCGCCGTGGCCACGGCAACGGTGGCCGAACCGGTGCTGTGCTCGTTGGGCGGCGGCGGATTCCTGCTCGCCCGTCCGGAGCACGGACCGCCAAGGCTGTACGATTTCTTCGCCCAGACTCCGAAGACCCGCCGGCCGGCAACCGAAACCGACCTGTTCCCGATCGTCGCCGACTTCGGCGCCACCCAGCAGGAATTCCATATCGGACTCGGCAGCATGGCAACGCCGGGCCTGTTGCGCGGCCTGTTCGCGGTGCACGCGGATCTCGGCCGCATGGCGATCGCCGAGATTCTCGAACCGGCCCGCCAGCTCGCGCGCCGGGGCGTGGTGCTCAACCGCCTGCAAGCCTACATCTTTTCGGTGGTGGCGCCGATCTACCAATCCAATCCGGCGATCCGCGCCCAGTTCGCGAACCCGGACCGGCCCGATGTCCTGTGCGGCGAGGGCGACATCTACCGCTCCCGGGACCAGGCCGACTCCCTGGACGCCCTGGCCCACGAGGGCCCCGACCTGTTCTATCGCGGCGAGATCGCGCAAAGATTGGCGGCCGACGCCCGCGACGGCGGCGGTCATCTGGGCCTCGACGATCTGGAAGGCTACCGGGTGCACCTTCGGTCCCCTCTCCAGTTGAGCCATCGCGGCGCGCGTCTGCTGACCAACCCGCCGCCGTCGATCGGCGGTCTGCTGATCGCCTTCGCGCTCGGGCTGCTGGACGGGATCGACCTGACCACCGACGGATTCGGCGGCGCCGCGCATCTGGACCGTCTGGTCGCCGCGATCGCGCTCACCAACCGGGCACGCGTCGAGTCCGCCCTCGATGGCGGCGACGCCGGGATCGCGGCCAGGCGGCTGCTCGATCCGAGATTCCTCGATCTCTATCGGGCCGAACTGCTCGGCCGACCCATGGCGCCGCGCGGCACCACCCATGTCAGCGTCATCGACCGGGCCGGCAACGCGGCCACGGTGACGGTCAGCAACGGCGAGGGCTGCGGCTACGTGCTGCCCGGCACCGGCATCGTGATGAACAACATGCTGGGCGAGGAGGACATCAACCCGCACGGCTTCCACGCCTGGCCGACCGACACGCGGATGGCCTCCATGATGGCGCCGACCGTGGTGCTGCGTCCGGACGGCGGCGAACTGGCGCTCGGCTCCGGCGGCTCCAACCGCATCCGCACGGCGATCCTCCAGGTATTGCTGAATTTCCTCGACTTCCGGCTGTCGCTGGACGACGCGGTGCGCGCGCCGCGCCTGCACGTCGAACGCGCCGAGGTCAACGCCGAACCGGGCCTGCCGCGCGCGACACTGGAGCACGCGGCGGCGGGAGTCGGGGACCTGCGGGTGTGGGACGACATCAACCTTTTCTTCGGGGGCGTCCACGCGGTACTGCGGGAGTCCGGCGGCGGGTTCCAGGGGGCCGGCGACCCGCGCCGGGGCGGCATCTCGACGGTGGTCGTCTAGTGTGGTGGATTCGAAGTTCGCGACATTATTCGGGGCAAATTCCACGGCGAACTTCGAATCCAAAACCACACTAGCAGTCTGTCGGATTTGGGCGGGCTCGGGTAGAATCGATTTGTGGCTCCAGTCATCAGGATCGGGTGATGGCGAACTTCATCTCGGACGATCGGTCGCAAGCGTTTTTGTTGCCAGTGGACCTGCGGGAGTGGGTGCCA
>JANQIL010000108.1 GCA_028282245.1 Magnetospira sp. | reverse complement strand
CCCACCCGGAGGAGACCCGGGTCGTGGTGGTTTCCGGAAACCGCCTGGAAGACTTTGACGTCGAGGTCGCCTCCCGCAAGCAGCTCAAGGGCAACATCTACCTGGCCAAGGTCACGCGGGTCGAACCGTCCCTGCAGGCCGCCTTCGTCGAATACGGCGGCAACCGCCACGGCTTCCTGGCATTCAGCGAAATCCACCCCGACTACTACCAGATTCCGGTCGCCGACCGCGAGGCCCTGATGGCCGACAACGGCGAGGAGGCCGACAACGGCGAGGAGGCCGAGGACCCGCACGACGAGACCGACCACGAGACCGAGGACGCCGAGGCCGACGGCGACGTGGTCGAGGAACTGGGCGGCGACGACGCGGCCGAGGAGGCCGAGGCACGGCGCCCCTACCGGTCCTACCGCCACTACAAGATCCAGGAAGTCATCAAACGCCGCCAGATCCTGCTCATCCAGGTGGTCAAGGAGGAGCGCGGCAACAAGGGCGCCGCCCTGACCACCTACCTGTCGCTGGCCGGCCGCTATTGCGTGCTGATGCCCAATACCACCAAGGCCGGCGGTATTTCGCGCAAGATCGCCAGCGCGGCCGACCGCAAGCGCCTGAAATCGGTGCTGTCCGACATGGAAATCCCGGACGGCATGGCGGTGATCGTGCGGACCGCCGGCGCCCAGCGCTCGAAGGCCGAGATCCGGCGTGATTACGACTATCTCCTGAGGCAGTGGGACACCATCCGCCAGCAGACCCTGGAGTCCAGCGCGCCGTGCCTGATCTACGAGGAGGCCAATCTTATCAAGCGGGCGATCCGCGATCTCTATGACAAGGGCATCGAGGAGGTGATCGTCGAGGGCGACGAGGGATATCGCATCGCCAAGGACTTCATGAAGATGCTGATCCCCTCGCACGCCAAGAAGGTGCAGCCCTATCGGGATCCCACGGTGCCGCTGTTGCACCGCTTCCAGGTCGAGAGCCAGCTCGACGCCATGCATGGCCCGGGGGTGCAGCTGAAGTCCGGCGGCTACATCGTCATCAATCCGACCGAGGCCCTGGTGTCGATCGATGTCAATTCGGGGCGCTCGACGCGCGAACGCAACATCGAGGAAACCGCCTACCGGACCAACCTGGAGGCGGCCGACGAGATCGCCCGGCAGTTGCGGTTGCGCGATCTGGCCGGCCTGATCGTCATCGATTTCATCGACATGGAAACGCAGCGCTACCAGACGGCGGTCGAGCGGCGCGTCAAGGAGGCGATGCGGGTCGACCGGGCGCGTATCCAGATCGGCCGAATCAGCCCGTTCGGATTGCTCGAACTGTCCCGCCAGAGGCTGCGCCCGAGCCTCATCGAGACCAGTTTCGGGTCCTGCCCGCACTGCGGCGGCACCGGCGTGATCCGGTCCACCGAGTCGACCGCCCTGCACATCCTGCGCAGCGTCGAGGAAGAGGGCCTGCGCGGCCGGTCGGCCGAGGTCGCGGTCCATCTGGCGACCTCGGTGGCCCTGTACATCCTCAATCAGAAACGTCAGGCGCTGGCCGACATCGAGGCCCGCTACGGGTTCAGCGTGCTGATGCACGGCGACGACAGTCTGGTGCCGCCGGATCACCGCATCGAGCGCCTGCGCGCCAAGACGGCCGAGGAAATCGCCGCCCGTCCGGTGGTGCGGCCCCTGGAGATCGAACCCGCCGCCGAGACGGAAGTCGAGGACGGCGCCGACGAGACCGACGACCAGGGACGTCGCAAGAAGCGGCGGCGGCGGCGACGCAAGCGCCCCGACGGAGCCGAGGAGACGGCGGAGACCCTTGAGGTCGGGGATGCCGACGAGCCGGCGGATGCGGCGGCCGATGCCGAGGCCGAGGGCGACGGTGACGGCGACGACGAAACGCCACGCAAGCGCCGCCGTCGCGGTAAGCGCGGCGGCCGCCGCCGCCGCCGCGCCGACGCGGAGGCGGACGGCAACGACAAGGCGACCGAGAGCACGGATACCGAGGCGGTCGAGGACGGGGATGTCGATGCGTCGCCGCGCGACGGGGACGCCGAGGCGCCGGAGGACGATGGATCGGGTGACGAGGCGACGGCCGATCCGTCGGAATCCGAACAGCCGCAAGCCCTACTCGCTTGGGACGACGGCGCGAACGAAACGGTCGCGCCTCCGGCCGAGACCGGCGCCGAATGGGACGTTCCCGAACCGCTCGGGAACACAGCGCCTCCGGTCGAGACCGGTGCCGAATGGGACGTTCCCGAACCGCCCGGGAACACAGCGCCTCCGGTCGAGGCCAGCGCCGAATGGGGCACGGCGGAACCGATCGAGGAATCCGAGCCGCCGGAGGCTGTGGACCCGATTTCCGATCCGGCGCCGGAAAGCGGCGGCGGCGCGGCGACGAACGCCGAGCCCCGGGTGCCGGCCGGAACCGAGGTGATCGACGTGGACAGCGTCACGACCGATCGCCCGAAGCGCGGCTGGTGGTCGCGAATCGGAGGTTGAATTCGACTCCTAGTGTGGTGGATTCGAAGTTCGCGGCATTATTCGGGGCAAACTCCATGGCGAACCTCGAATCCAAAACCACACTAGAATCAGATTATTACCTAGTGTCCTGATCGAATCCGAAGTTCGAAAACGCCTGCCAAACAATACTCCGAACTTCGGATTCGGGACACTAGGCCTTCGGCTTGAAGTCGAGGGAAGCCGAATTGATGCAGTAGCGCAGGCCGGTCGGGCGCGGTCCGTCCGGAAACACGTGGCCCAGGTGCGATCCGCAACGGCCGCAGGTGACTTCGGTGCGGATCATGCCGTGGCTGGTGTCGCGGTGCTCGCCGATCCGGGCGCCCGTTCGCGGCTGATGGAAACTTGGCCATCCGCTGCCGGAGTCGAATTTGCTGGCCGACGAGAACAGCGGGGCGCCGCAACCGGCGCAGAGGTAATCTCCAGGGCGTTTCTCGTTCAAGTGGCGGCCCGTGAAGGCCCGTTCGGTACCCTTTTTGCGCAGTATCTGATACGCGTCCGGCGAGAGCGCCCTGCGCCAGTCTTCGTCGGATTTCGGAAAGTCGTCGTTCATCGTCCTCGCTCCATTGGTACTCTCACCATAAGGGGTTGAATTGACATTGCTTCAAGGTGCGTCACGGCTTGTCCGGGCGGTCCCGAGGGGCTATGGTTGAACGGTGTTGCCCGCGAACAGGTGGCGCATGCCGAACAGCCTGCTGATTTCCGCTTCGTGTCCCGGCCGGGTTGGCCTGCGGTCGGCGCTGCCCGAACGCCCGTTCGGGCCGGGTACCGCCGCCATTGATATCCGCCCCCATGGCCGCGTTTCGATCGCCATTGCCGCTGCGATCCTCGTCCGGCGTGCCGGCTGCTTCGCTGGCAACCGGCCGCCCAGGGCCCTTGAGGGGCCGTCCATGTCGTTCACCGCCTTGCCATTATCAGAGAAAACGATCAGGCCATGAGCAGGAAGGACTTGAACCTCGACAGCTATCGCGCGCGGCTGCTGGAGCGGCGGACCGAACTGGAAGCCGAGAACGCCGCCACGGCGGCCGACCGCGCGGCGGTGGAGGTGGATCAGCAGCGCATGGGCCGCCTGTCGCGCATGGGCGCCCTGCAATCACAGGCCATGGCCCAGGAAATCGAGCGCCATCGACAGCTCGAACTGCTGCACATCGATCAGGCCCTGAAGCGCCTGGAAGGGGGCGATTACGGGTATTGCACCGCCTGCGACGCCAGGATTCCGGTCAAGCGCCTTGATCTCGACCCGTCGATTCCGCTTTGCGTCAAATGCGCCGGCAAGGCCGAACACCACTGATGCGAAACCCGAATCCCTCATCGGATTTCGCATAACGTGGCTTTCGCGTGATCCATTCGGAAACCACGCCAGCCGCCGTTATCACGACCGCCGTAGCGCGGATCCCTGGGGCCAAGCGAGACCGACCGGCCGGCCGAGACGCGCGCGATCCCGTTTACCCCGAAGCCGCGCTATGTGCCCAGAGACCTTAGAATAGGTAAACCGCAAGGCAGAGTCCGAGCAGGATCATCGCCACCATCGCCATGTTGCCCGTCGACCATGTGCGGGCCATGGCTCCGCGTTCGTCGTGCGACGACGCGACCAGCGCCAGGGTACCCTGGACGGCCGTTCCCATGGCGCCGTTGACGGCCCGCGTCTGCCGTCCGGCGATCCGCCGTCCGGCGCGGACCAGCCGCTTGCCGAGCCAGCGGTAGGACCATTCGGCGTCGATGTTGATGCCCGGCAGTTCCGGGGGATAGACCCCGTAGAGCTTGAGCAGGGTGAAGGCGAGGGCGGAGAAGAACAGGAGCTGCATTTGCAGCAGGACATGGTCGGCCGTGTAGGGCACGTAATCGACCGGGAACGGCAGCAGGCTGTAGAGCAGGCCCGGGAAGCTGCCGTTGAAGATGCAGAGGAACGCCGCCAATCCCATCGCGAGCAGCATGTTGAACGGCGCCTCCTTGACCCGTATGCCGGAATCATGGGCGAAGAAGGCGAAAAACGGAATCTTGATTCCGGCGTGGTGGAACACCCCGGCAGAGGCGAACAGCAGGGCCAGCCAGACGTTTTCGTAGCCGCCGTCGAGCGCCGCCGCCATCACCATCGACTTGGACACGAAGCCAGAGAACAGCGGAAACGCGGAGATCGAACTGGCGCCGACGATGCAGAATCCGGTCGTCCAGGGCATGGACTTGTAGAGCCCGCCCAACTCCGAGCCGTTGATCTTGCCGGTGCGGAACAGCACCGCGCCCATGGTCATGAACAGCAGGCCCTTGAAGATCACGTCATTGAAGGCGTGCGACACCGCGCCGTTGATCGCCAACTCGGTGCCGATGCCGATGCCGACCACCATGAAACCGATCTGGTTGATCATCGAATAGACCAGCACCCGGCGCAGATCGTTCTCGATCACCGCGTAGAAGATCGGGAACATGGCCATCGCGGCCCCGACGTAGATCAGAATCTCGGTGCCGGGGTAGGCGCGCGCCAGGACGTACACGGCGGTCTTGGTGGTGAAGGCGGACAGGAACACGGTGCCGGCCGGGGTGGCTTCCGGATAGGCGTCGGTGGCCCAGTTGTGGAGCAGCGGGAAACAGGCCTTGACCCCGAGGGCAATCAGGATCAGCCAGCCGGCGGTTCCGTCGAGGCCGATTTCCTGGACGTCCAGGGTGCCGCCGTTGGCGACCCAGACCAGAATCCCGGCCAACAGCACCACGCCGGACAGAATCTGGATGATCAGGTAGCGCATGGCGGCCTGGAACGATCGTTCGCCGCCGCGCGCCAGGATCAGGAACACCGAACTGATGGCGAGCAGCTCCCAAAACACGAACAGGGTGATCATGTCGCCCGCGAACACCGCGCCCAGGGCGCTGCCCGCGTAGAGGACGGCGGCCACCTGGTGGCCCGTCTGCTTGACGTTGAGGGCGAACAGAACACCCAGGAAGGCGGCGATGTGGAACAGGTAGCCGAACAGCAGGCTGAGTCGGTCGACCTCGGTCAGGGTCAGGGTGTTGCCGAACAGGGAGAGCTGGTGGAAGCTGCCGTGTTCCAGGCCGAGCACATTGAGCATCCCGACCACCGGGATCAGCAGCATCACCGCCTTTTGCAGCCAGCCGCGGGTCAGCGCGACGACGCCGGCGCCGAAAAGGAAGATCGCGAACGGAGCGAGGCTAGCCGTCATAGTGGTCTTCCCCACGCATCAGGACCTTGCGCATCTGCTTGGCGATCAGCACCAGCAGCACGCAGGCGACGAAGCCGTAGACGGCATAAAACCCGAACAGGTGCTCCCAGGGGTGGTAGGCGTGGCGGTGGATCACCGCGTCGAGTCCGAACAGCACCACGCAGCAGATCAGCAGAAGCCAGATCATCCGCTTGACGTTGCGCGGGTTGTCGAACACGTGCGGTTTTTCGTCGCGCGGCGGTTGCGCCATGGCGGATCTCCCTCAGCGGCCGGCGATCGGGGCCAGGAGGCCGGTGATCGCCTCGGGGAACAGGAACAGGACCACCGTCCCGGCGGCCACGAACACGATGGCGATCAGGCTGGGCAGCGGCGCCTCTCGGATGCCGTCCGGGGCGCCGTGCGTCTCTTCCTCGAATTCCTGGGTGATGTCCTCGGCTTCCCGTTCCGGATCCTCGTCCTCGAATTCGCCGTTGTGAGTCGGCACCTGTTGGCTCGCGCGGTCCGGCGGACTGAAGAAGGCGCGCAGCGGAATCGGCAGCAGATAGGCCACGTTGAGCAGCGACGAGACCATCAGCACCCCGACCAGGAACATCTGGCCGGCCTCCAGGGCGCCAAGGCCCAGGAACCATTTGCTCCACATGCCGCCCATCGGCGGCAGGCCGATGATCGACAGGGCGCCGATCAGGAACGCGCCCATGGTGATCGGCATGGTGCGTCCGAGGCCGCGCATTTCGCTGATCTCGGTCTTGTGGGCGGCGACCATGATGGCGCCGGCGCAGAAGAACAGGGTGATCTTGCCGAAGGCGTGCATGGCGATGTGAAGGCCGCCGCCGAGCACCCCGAGCGGGGTCGCCAGCATCGCGCCGAGGATCACGTAGGACAACTGGCTGATCGTCGAATAGGCCAGCCGGGCCTTCAGGTTGTCCTTGGTCATGGCGATCATCGACGCGGCCAGGATGGTGAACGCGGCCAGGTATTGCAGCGCCTCGCCGGTCGACAGGCGCACCATCAGGTCGAGTCCAAAAATGTAGACCGCCACCTTGAGGACCGTGAACACGCCGGCCTTGACCACCGCCACCGCATGCAGCAGCGCCGACACCGGGGTCGGGGCGACCATCGCCGCCGGCAGCCAGCGATGGAAGGGCATCAGGGCCGCCTTGCCGATGCCGAACACGTAGAGCAGCAGCAGAACCGCCGCCACTCCGTCGGGTACCCGGCCGTCGAGGATCCCGCCCTCGACGAAATCCAGCGTTCCGGCCATGACCCAGGTGATCAGGATGGCCAGAAGTTGCAGGCCGATCGAGGTGCCGAGCAGGATGCCCAGGTAGACCCGTCCCGATCGCTTGGCCTTGTCGGTCCCGTGGTGGGTGACCAGCGGGAAGGTGGAGAGCGTCAGGATCTCGTAGAACAGGAACAGGGTCAGCATGTTGCCGGCGAAGGCGACGCCGATGGCCGAGGAGATGGCGACCGCGAAACAGATGTAGAACCGGGTCTGGTTCCGTTCGTGATGGCCGCGCATGTAGCCGATGGCGTAGACCGTGGTGACGATCCACAGGCCGCTGGCGACCAGCGCGAACAGCATGCCCAGCGGCTCCACCGTGAATCGGATGTCGAGTCCCGGCAGCATGGTGAACAGGGACATGTCGGGTCGCGCGCCGGCGTTCACGGGATCGAGCAGGGCGGCGACGGCGAGGAAGGTCGCGCCGCCCGTGCTCAGCGAGATCGCCTCGCGGGCGTTGGGGGCGCGGTCGCCGGCGATCGACAGCAGCGGGATGCAGGCCAGGGGCAGGGCGATGGCGATCAGGACCAGGGCTTCGAGACTCATGGCCAGCCCTCCAGCAGCCGCGTCGCGGCGGCCGTCGCGACGTCGAGCACGCGCGTTCCGTCAAGCCCGAAATAGACCGCGGCGCCGGTCATGATCCACAACGGCACCAGCATCGAGGTCGGCGGATCGGACAGGGTCGCCGCGTCGTCCGGGCGATCGCGGAAGTAGGCCACCTCGACGACCCGCCAGACATAGATCACGGCGAGCAGCGACGACAAAAGGATCAGCACGGCAAGCAGGACGTGATCTTTCTCCAGCGTGGCCATCACGAGCGCCCACTTGCTCACGAAGCCGACCGTGGCGGGCACCCCGATCAGGCTCAGTCCGGCGACCGTGAAGGCGGCCATGGTCCAGGGCATCTCGCGGCCGATGCCGGCCATCTGGTCCAGCCGCGCCGATCCGATCCGCAGCGCCACGGCGCCGAGCGCCAGGAACAGGGCGCACTTCATCAGCGCGTGATTGAACAGATGCACGATCCCCGCCGCCACCCCGGCCGTGCTGAGGAGCGAGATCCCGAGGATCATGTAGCCGATCTGGGCGACCGAGGAGAACGCCAGGGCCCGCTTGACGTCGCTTTGGTAAATCGCGACCAGGGAGCCGGTGAACATCCCGAGCACCGCGACGACGATCAACAGGTCGGCCAGCGGGAAGGACTCGAAAATCGACGCGCCGCTGAACACGGTCAGGAAAATGCGCAGGAATACGTAGATCGATACCTTGGTGGCCGTCGCGGCGAGGAACGCGGTAACCACCGACGGGGCGTGGGCGTAGGCGTTGGGCAGCCACAGATGGAGCGGAAAGATCGCCGCCTTCAAGGCCAGTCCGATGGTCAGGAAGGCGAGCGCCGCGTGGATGGTGGTGGTGTCGGCGACCGCCGGCAGGCGGGTCGCCAGATCGGCCATGTTGAGGCTGCCGGTCATCATGTACATCAGGCCGATGCCGATGACGTAGAAGGTGGCGCCCACGGTGCCCAGGATCAGATATCGAAAGGCCGCGGTCAGCGCCCGGCGGTCTCGCGACAGGCCGATCAACAGGTAGCTGGACAGCGACGAGATCTCCAGGAACACGAACAGGTTGAAGACGTCGCCGGTGATCGCGATGCCGAGCAGCCCGCACAGGCAGAGCAGGAAGCCGGTGTAGAACAGGTAGTGCCGGTCGCTCGACACTTCCGCCTCCACGCTGCGCCGCGCATAGGGCGCCACCACCGCCGCCACCGAGGTCACGATGACCAGCACGAAGGCGTTGACCTCGTCGATCCTGTATTCGATGCCCCAGGGGGCCGCCCAGTCGCCCAGCAGGTAGACGATGGTTCCGCCGTCCAGGACCCGCAGCAACAGCGCCAAGGCCACCGCGAAGCTGAGCCAGGATACCGCCACGGCGACGCTCCAGGCCAGGGCGCCATTGCGCAGGATCAGGACCAGAGGCGCGGCCAGCAGCGGCAACGCCACCTGGATGGCGGGAAGCTGCGTGGCGATCACGAACCGTTCTCCTGCTTCAGGATGTCGTCTTCCTCGATGCTGCCGTAGGCCTTTCGGATGCGCACCACCAGGGCGAGGGCGAGGGCGGTCGTCGCGACACCGACCACGATGGCGGTCAGGATCAGGACGTGCGGCAAGGGATTGGAGTAGACCGTGATGCCCTCGCCGAGGATCGGCGCGGTACCGCCGGAGACCTTGCCCATCGAGATGTAGAGCACGAACACCGAGACCTGGAAAACGTTCAGGCCGACCACCTGCTTGATCAGGTTGCCGCGCGAGATGACCGTGTAAAGGCCGGCCATCATCAGGACGATGACCATCCAGTAATTGAAATGATCCAGGATGCCCATGTCACGGGGTCTCCTGGTCGGGATCGGTGCCGGCCGGCATGTCCTGGCTGGCGAACGCGAAGAATATGGTGGTCATGGCGGCGAACACCGTCAATCCGACACCCAGTTCGATCAGCAGGATGCCCAGATGCTGGCCTTCGTGGGGGTCTTGGGCAAGGATGGAGTAATTCAGGAAATTCCCCCCCAGCAGCATGCCGTCCACGCCGACCCCGGCATACAGCAGGACTCCCAGGGCCAGGCAAATGCGGCGGGCCCCGCCGGGCAGAACGTCGCGCGCGCTGTCGATTCCGAACACGAGGGCATAGAGAATGAACGCCGCGGCGAAGATAACGCCGGCCTGGAACCCGCCGCCCGGCCCGTAGTCGCCGTGGAACTGGACATAAAGGGCGAACAAAAGAATAAACGGAATTAATAGCTTGGCCGAGACCCGCAGGATTGGCTTCTGGCGCATCATCATGGGTCGTCTCCGCTTCGCGCGTCACGCGTCCGGATGCGTCGGACTCGCCCGATCAGGGCCAGAACGCCGATCGCGGCGGTGAAGATCACCGTCGTCTCGCCCAGGGTGTCGTAGCCCCGGTAGCTGGCCAGGACGGAGGTGACGATGTTCGGCGGGCCAACTTCCTCGCGGGATTCCTCGATGTAATGGTCGGCCACGTGCTGGTGGATCGGTGCCTGCGGATCGCCGAACGCCGGCATGTCCAGGGTCCCGTAGAACAGCAGGCCTCCGACCGCGAGGACGATCAGGAGGGCCGGAAGATGGATTCTGCCGTTGGGTTTTTCGTGGTGGTCGGTGAGCACCAGGGTGCCGAGCAAGAGCACGGTGGAAATCCCGGCTCCCACGGCGGCCTCGGTGAACGCCACGTCGACCGCGTCGAGTACCACGTAGAGCGCGGCGGCGAGCAGGGAATAGGTTCCCGACAGCATCGCCACCGCGAAAAGGTTGCGCAGCGCAAGCGCGGCCATGGCCCCCATCGCCATCATGACGAGCAGCACGGTGTCGGCGATCTCTACGATGACCCGGCCTCCTTCTCGAAGCCCTTGCCCTCGACCTCGGCGCGTGGCCTGAGGCCGCCGTGCAGGGCGGCGCGGGCCAGGGCGTGGCTGGCCGTCGGGCTGGTGAACATCAGGAACACGAAGATCAGGAACAGCTTCGCGGTGACCAGGGTGAATCCGTGGCCGAGGGCCAGGCCGAGCAGGATGAATCCGGCCCCCATGGTGTCGGTGATGCTCGCCGCGTGCATGCGGGTGAAGACGTCCGGCATGCGCAGGATGCCGATCGCGCCGACCGCCACCGAGGCGCCGCCGATCGCGAGACAGGCCCAACTCAGGACGGTCACCGCGGTGTCCAACGCGCTTCCTTCCATCAGATGTCTCCCGCCTCGTCGGCCCGTTCCGGCATGCCCAGGTGACGGAAGCGAACGAACTTGGTGACCGCGACGACGCCGATGAAGTTGATCAGCGCGTAGACCAGGGCGATATCGAGGAACTCGGGCCGTTCGGTCACGAATCCCAGAACCGCGATGAGCAGCACCGTCTTGGTGCCGATCACGTTGACGGCCAGGATTCGGTCAAATACCGTCGGGCCCAGGATGGCGCGCACCATGGCCAGGAATATGGTCATCAGGAGGGCGGCGCAGGCGGCGGCGTACATGGGCTCAGTCCTCCCCCATGAATCTGCGGACCCGGCGGTCCATCTCGCCGTTCTTGACGCCGTTCGCGGAGTCCCGGGTCAGGGCGTGGACGAGAAGTTCGTCGCCTTCCAGACCGATGGTCACGGTGCCGGGGGTCAGGGTGATGGAATTGCCGTAGACCACCCGCCCCAACTCGTCGGACTGCCCGGCCCGGGTGGAGAACACGACGGGCGAAATGGGCAGGCGCGGATGGAGGATGATCCGCGCCACGTCGATGTTGGACTTGATGATCTGCCACAGCAGCCAGGGGGCGTAGGTCAACCCGCGAACCGCCAAATGGATCGGGTGACCCTCCTTGTCGATGGTTTCCATGCGGCGTGCGATCCACACCGCGAGCAGGGCCGAGGCGACCCCGAGACTCAGCAGAAGCGAATCATAGTGGCCCGACATCAACAGCCACAGCGCGTAGAGAACCGCTCCCAGACTGATTGCGTGTCTCAACCGACGTCCCCTTCCCCGAATCCCTGTCCTGCCGGTTCGAAAGAATAGGCTTAGCCCCATTGTTTTATCAAGCAAAAGCGATGGCGGCGCGGGCCGGTCGGCGACCCGCCCGCGGCCGAACCCGGAAATGCCCATTTCAACCAAAAGGTTCGACGCTGCGGGAATATCTCGATTTTGGGCGTGCGACGGGGCCCGATGGCGGGTCGTGAGGTACCGGAACGACCCGGCATCGGAAGTCGCCCCGCCGCGTCAACCGGTTGGGCTCAGGTCCAGGCCATGTCGAAAAACGCTTTCTCCAGGTCGACCGCGCGGGCGAATAGGTGGCGCACCTCGTCCTGCTCGGCCTCCGGCAGATCCGGACCGATGGCATCCAATTGACGGCGCAGATAGTCGACGACGCTCTCGAAGTAGGTTCCACTATGAAGATCGATCCATTCGGCGAGCCAGAACTCGGATGGGCGCCGGTCCTTGACCCGATCGGCCCAGGACAGATAGGACCACTCGGCGACCACCAGAACGGCCAGCATGCGGGCATAGGACCCGCTGTTCGCCGCCGCGCGCATCAGGTCCTTGAATCCGCGCGTCGCGGCGGCATCCGGCGTGTCCCGGCGCTCCGTCTCGCCGACCCCGAGCGCTTCGAAGGAGCGCTCGAAATAGGTGTTTTCCGTGCCGGTGACAAGACCAAGGAACTGACAACCGGGTAGCCGGTCGGCCAGGGTCGGCGCCCGCGCCACGGCGGAGGCCAGGAGGACCACGAAGCCGTCCAGGAAGCGATGATCCTGGATCAGGTAGCGGCGCATCCGGTCGGCGTCCAGGGTGCCGTCGGCCAGGGCGTCGGTGAACGGGTGGCCAACCACCCGGTCCCAGGTGTCCGCCGTCTCGTCGCGCAGCCAGTTGGTGAATCGGGCGCCGGCGCGGCTCCCGCTCCAGTCGGTGAAGGTCTCGCCCATCCTATTCGATTTCCACCGCGTAGGCGTCGACCGGCAGGGCGGCCGGAATCATGCCGCGTTCCGCCATGAAGGCCGCGAATCGGGCGTATCGGGCGCGATCCAGGGCGGCCGGGCGCAGCGCGAGGCGGGGCAGGGTGTCGACCCAGGCGTGCCGGTTCAGGTCGTCGTCGAGCGTCGGGTCCGAGTCCACGAACGCGGCCCAGGCCTCGTTGGGATGGTTGAGAATGAACACCATGGCACGCTCGACGGCCCCCAGGAACCGGCGCAGGCGCGGATCGCCGATGTGCTCGGCATGGGCGACCAGGATCAACTCGTCGTACAACGGCACCCCGTGCTCCTCGGGGTAGAAGGCGCGGCCGGGCCGTCCGACGAGATCCATCTGGTTGAGTTCGAAGTTGCGGTAGGCGCCGATCACCGCGTCCACCTGACCCGACAGAATCGACGGCGACAGAGAGAAATTGACGTTGACCAACTCCACGTCGCCGAGCCGCAGGCCGGCGGTCTCCAGCATCGCTCCGAGCACCGCTTGCTCGAAGCCGCCAACCGAAAAGCCGACGGTCCGACCCTTGAGGTCGGCGATCTCGCGGACCGGCCCGTCGCCGGCCACCAGCAGGGTGTTGAGCGGGGTCGCGACCAGGGTGCCGACGCGCCGCAGCGGCAGGCCCTCGGCCACCTGCATGTGTAGCTGGGGCTGGTAGGAGACCGCGAGATCGGCCTGACCGGCGGCGACCAGCTTCGGCGGGTCGTTGGGATCGGCCGGCGCGATCAGGTCCACGTCCAATCCCGCGTCGGCGAAAAAGCCGCGTTCGTGGGCGACGATCAGCGGCGCGTGGTCGGGGTTCACGAACCAGTCGAGGATCACCGTCAGCTTGTCGGCCGCGACCGCCGGATTGGCCGTCAGAAGGCTGGCGAGCACGAATGAAAAAAACACGAAACGCATTGAACTTCCTTTCCTAGTCCAGGTCGGGGACGGTGTCTGGCTGCCACGGCAGGGCGCGCCGCAGAAGCGCGTCGACGGAAAAGTAGAGGGCGATCGAAAACAGCGCGAGGACGGCCAGGGCGGCGAACATCAGGTCGACCTGCATGCGCGCGTTGGCATGCAGCATCAGGTAGCCGAGACCCCGCGACGCGCCGACCCATTCGCCGACCACGGCGCCGATGGGGGCCACCGCCGTGGCCACCCGCAGACCGGAGGCGAGGGCCGGCAGGGCGGCCGGCAGGCGGATGTGACGCAGCATGGCGCCGCGCGTCGCGCCCATGGTGCGGGCCAGGTCCAGCCAGCCGGGCTCGGTCCGCCGCAGCCCGTCCAGGAATGCCGCGGTGACCGGAAAGAAGATGATCAGCACCGCCATCGCCACCTTCGACGCCAGGCCGTAGCCGAGCCACAGCACCAGGACCGGGGCGAGGGCGAAGACGGGCACCGCCTGCGAGATCACCAGCACCGGCATCATCCAGCGGCGAGCCGGTCGCGCATAGGCCATGACCAGGGCGCTGGCGGCGCCCAATCCGCTGCCGATCAGCAGTCCGAGCAGGATTTCGGTCGCCGTGACCAAGGCATGGGGCAGGATGCGCGGCATCTGTTCGAGCAGCGTCGCGGCAACCGGTCCCGGTCCCGGCAGGATGTAGGGCGGGGCGCCGCTCGCCCATACGGCCGCCTGCCAAAGGCCGAGCAGCCCGGCCAGGATCGCGCCGCCGCGCAGCGGGGCACTCATGACGCGGCCTCGGCCAGACGGCCCAGCAGATCCGCCTGTAGGGCCAGCAGCGCCGGATCGTCGGGGTGGCGGGGCGGCTCGCCCTCCGGGGTCAGGGCGGTGCCCAGGCGGGCCGGGCGTCCGGCCAGCACGTGGGCCGCGTGGCCCAGGCGCAGGGCTTCAAGCGGGTCGTGGGTGACCAGCAGCACGGTGCGTCCGGTCAGCAGATCGGCCGCCAGATCCTGTAGCTTCAGACGGGTGATGGCGTCGAGCGCGGCGAACGGCTCGTCCATCAGGACCACCGGCCGATCCTCCATCAGAATGCGCGCCAGGGCCACCCGCTGGCGCATGCCGCCCGACAGGGTGGCCGGGACGGCGGCGCCCTGGCCGGCGAGGCCGACCCGGTCGAGCAGGTGGTCGGCCCGGTCGCGGGTCTCGGCGTCGATCCGGCCGCGTCGCAGCCGCTCGCCGAGCGCCACGTTGTCGCGCGCCGACAGCCAAGGTAGCAGAAGGTCGCGTTGCGCCATGTAGGCCAGTCGGCCAGCCAGCGGTCGGTCGTCGTCGGCGTCCGCCGTGGCGGTTCCGTCGCCGCCGCTGTCCAGGCCGGCGACGAGTCTGAGCAGGGTGCTCTTGCCGACCCCGCTCGGGCCGAGCAGGCAGGTCCAGCGGCCGCCCGGCAGGGTCATGCGCAGACCGTCGAACAGAAGCCGTCCTGAGAACGAAAGCCGTTCGGCGCGAATCAGAATGGATGGAGAGCGGTAGGCGGTGTGCATCGGAAAGCGTCCCTACGCCGGTACGAACCGGATCAGGTTCTAGGGGTCGCCTCCCTAATCGGAGATCTCTCAGCCGGAACCGCCGGCGCCCCCCGCCAAAAACCTCGGTGGTGTGACGGAACTATGGCAACCTGGAACAGCCAATGCAAGTCCCGTCGATCGGACCGGACAGCGGGGTCAGGAGAACGGCACCTGTTGGGTGGTCAGGCGCAGGCGCTTGACCAGCATGCGCACCAGATCCTGGACCAAGGGCGTGCTGCGCGCCATGTTCTCGCGGAACACGGACTCCGGCAACACGAAGCAGACAGTGTCCTCCAGGGCCACGGCGCGGGCCGACCGGGGCGACCGGTCGACCAGGGCCATTTCGCCGAACAGGTTGCCCTCGCCCAGGAAGGCGAGAGTGGCGCGGCCTTCCCCCTCGATCTGGCGGGAGATCTCGACCAGGCCGGACTTGACGATGTAAATCTCAAATCCCAGATCGCCCTCTCGGAACACCTCCTCGCCGCTACGGAAGCTGCGCATTTCCAGGGTGTTTTCCATTGGGGGGCCTCGCGGTATATAGAGGGAAACCTTCCGTGGCATCCGCCGCACCGAGTATAGGAAACATCACGACGCTTAATAAAGACCTAGCGGGATCGGGAGCCCAGCACCATGACGCCGCGAACAGGGCGCCGCCACCGGTCGGCGCGGGCCGGACTCCTTGGGTTTCTGCTGCTGGTGGCGGTCGACGCCCGGGCCCAGCAGACCTTCGAGAGCACCCGGGTGGAAGTGGTGACCGCGACGGCCAGCCATCCGTTCACGGTCGAACTGGCGCGCACCGCGGCGCAGCGGGCGCGGGGCCTGATGTTTCGCCGCTCGCTACGCGGGGATGCCGGGATGCTGTTCGACTTCCGGGTCGAGCGGTCGGTCGGGATGTGGATGAAGAACACCCTGATTCCGCTCGACATGTTGTTCATCGATGCCACGGGCGCCATCGTCCAGGTGGAGCATTCGGCGACCCCCGGCGATCTACGGCCGATCAAATCCGAGCGGCCGGTGCGGGCGGTGCTCGAACTGGCCGGAGGCCGGGCGGCGCGGTTGGGCATCGCGGAGGGTGACCGGGTGCGGCATCGGATTTTCGACGCCGAGACCCCGGCGCGTCGGTCGCCCGAGGCGTATCGCGCGGCCCCCGAACGGGCTTCCGCCGAACCCGAATAAGGGACGGGGTCGGGAGGTCTCGCCGGGGCAGTCTCCGTCGGTTTGATCCGCCGGTCGGCGGCGCTTGGTTCCGGGGGTCCGCCCGGGTGTGCTCAATCCAGGGACAGCGCCTCGCGGACAATGCCGTCCAGCAGTGTCTCGATGGTCAGCAGGGCACGGCGGCTGTCCAGCGAGATCCTATCCGACGATGTCGCCCCGGGCAAAGTCGAAGCGGCGTTCCTATGCTTTAGGATTAGAGGCCCCTTGACTAATTAAGAATTAGTTAATATTTATATCGAATTCGAACGGTTCTTTGAACGGTCTGGCAGGCACGCGACATGATGCGCCACGCGGCATTTAATGGTGGTTTTCGGCTCGGCACCGCGATGGCCGTTGGGGTACTCGCGGCTTGTCTGAGCCTGGGTCCGGACCGGGCGACGCGCGCCGCCTCGGCGCTGCCGCCGAATTTGGACGACGAACTGGCCTGCCTCGCTCTCAATATCTATTGGGAAGCCCGTTCCGAATCCCTCGAAGGTCAGCAGGCGGTCGCCAAGGTGACCCTGAACCGGGTGCGCAGCCCCGATTTTCCGGACACCATCTGCGGCGTGGTGACCCAAGGGTCCGAGCGGACCACCGGGTGCCAGTTTTCCTGGCAATGCGACGGCCGAGACGACACTCCGCGCGATGCCAGGGCCTGGGCGCGGGCCAACGAAGTGGCCCGACACGGCCTGTTCGAGGATCCGGCGGACCCCACCCGGGGGGCGCTGTTCTACCACGCCACCTATGTGAGTCCCACCTGGGTCAGACTGATGACACAGGTCACCCAAATCGGCCGGCACATATTCTATCGTCCGCGCCTGACGGGTTGAGACGCCCAGGCACCACGCGAGGGACGGCCGGCGCTATCGGGCCGCCTCGGCGATCCCGATGAAGTCCTCGACCTTGAGCGCCGCGCCGCCGATCAGGCCGCCGTCGATATCGGTCTGGGCCATCAGTTCGGCCGCGTTGCCCGGCTTCATGGAGCCGCCGTAGAGGATGCGCATCCCCTCGGCCACGCCACCGACCAGACCCTTGAGCTCGGAGCGGATCGCGGCGTGCACCTCCTGGGCCTGCTCCGGGGTCGCCACCTTGCCGGTGCCGATCGCCCAGACCGGCTCGTAGGCGATGACGCAGTTTTCGGCGCTGGCGCCGGCCGGCAGCGACCCGTTGAGCTGGCGCCGGTTGACGTCAAGCGTCAGCCCGGCCTCGCGTTCGGCAAGCGTCTCGCCGATGCAGACGATCACCTTGAGCCCGGCGGCCAGCGCCGCCTCCGCCTTGGCCTTGACCAGGGCGTCGGTTTCGCCGTGGTCGGTGCGCCGTTCCGAATGGCCGACGATCACGTAATCGCAGCCGGCGTCCTTGAGCATCGCCGGGCTGACGTCGCCGGTATGGGCGCCCTTCTCGGCGGTGTGGCAGTCCTGCCCGCCGACCTCGACGCCGGAGCCGGCCACCGCCGCGACGACCGCCGGAATCAATACGTAGGGCGGACAGACCAGCATGTCGAACGGGGCGTCCGCCCCCATCGTCTTGCGCTGCTCGGCCACGCCCGATGCGAGGGCCCGGCCATCGGCCGCGAGGCCGTTCATTTTCCAGTTGCCCGCAATGAGCGGCCGCCGTGCGGTCATGACGCCATTCTCCCAATTCCTGTGAATCCGCCCACCGTCTACCACGAAACCGGCGGCCGGCAACCACCCCCCGGGGTAGGATCGCGGCCTCGTCCGGTCGGCCCGGCCGCCGATATGAAAACGTGGTTGCGGCCTCCCGTGCCGGCTTCTATCATCCGCCCCGTTTCCGCCCCCCGCAACCGACCGGGCCCGCGATGCTGGACTTCATCCGAAAGCGATCCAAATCGTTCGTCATTCAGGTCCTGTTCGGCCTGCTGATCCTCAGCTTCGTGGCCTGGGGGATCGACGGTTTCATACGCGGCGGCACGGCCCCCGAGGCGGTGGCCAAGGTGGGCGACGTGCAAATCGGCGTCAATCAGGTCTATGACGCCTTTCGGCGCGAGGTGGATCGCACGCGCCAGGCGCTCGGAACCCCGATCGACAACGAGCAGGCCAAGGCCCTGGGTATCGACCGCCTGGTGGTGCAGCGGATCGTCCATGACACTCTGATCGATCTGGCCGGCCGCGACCTCGGAATCACGGTCAGCGACCAGATGGTGCGCGACGAGATCCAGTCCTACGCCGTGTTTCGCGACGAGGCCGGGCGGTTCGATCGCGACCTGTTCGCGCGCGGTCTGCGCCGTAGCGGCATGACCGAGGCGATGCTGGTCGAGCAGGTCCGCCGGGACCTCGGTCGTCGGATGCTGGTCGAGGCGATCGGCGGCGGCATGCTGGCGCCGCGCGCGATGACCGATCCGCTGTACCGTTTCCGGGCCGAGCGGCGCTCCGCCGAGGTGGTGATGGTGTCGCCCGACGCGATTCCCGGACCCGAGGCGCCGAGTTCCGAGCAACTGGCGAGCTATCACGAGACCCATGCGGCGCGGTTCACCGCTCCCGAATTCCGCGCCGTGACCTACATCCCGTTGCGGGCATCCGATCTGGCCGACCCGACGGCGGTGCCGGAGCAGCGCATCGCGGACCTCTATGCCGAGCGCGAGGCGCAATTCGACCTGCCCGAGCGGCGGCGGATCGCGCAGGTGGTGGCGCCCGACGAGGACGCGGCGAAACGCCTCGTTTCGCGCGGCGGGCCGCTGGCCGACGCCGTGGAGCTCGGCCTTCTGGCGCGCGACGAAATGCCGCTGCCGGCGCTCGCGGATCTGGCGTTCTCGCTCGCTGCCGGAGAGGTCGGCGGGCCGGTCCAGAGCCCGTTCGGCTGGCACGTGATTCAGGTCGAACATGTCGAGCCGCCGCGCCGGATCGGCCTTGACGAGGCGCGTCCGGCCCTGCGCGAGGAATTGGCCGGCGAACTGGCCCTGGACGCTCTTTACGAACTGTCGACCGACCTGGAGGACACGCTGGGGGGTGGCGCGACCCTGGAGGAGGCCGCCGCGACCCTCAACCTGAAGGTCGTCCGGGTGCCGTTGATCGACGCCCAGGGGCTGGATGCCGACGGCACCGAGGCCGAAGGCTTCGCGGCGACTCCGGAGTTCCTTGAGGCCGCCTTTCAAACTCCGGAAAGCATGGACAGCGTGCTGACCGAAATCGGCACCGACGGCTATTTCGTGCTGCGCGTCGACCGCATCGTGCCACCCGCCCTGAGGCCCCTGTCCGAGGTGCGCGATCAGGTGGCGGCGGCCTGGACGGCCGAGCGTCTGGCCGGAGCGGCCAAGCGCACGGCCGAGCAACTGGCCACAAGGGTGCGCGACGGTTCCAGCCTTCCCGAGGCGGCCTCCGACGTCGGAACGACGGTCACCGTCGCCGAAGCCTTCACCCGCGACGGCGGCGGCGCGTCGATTCCGAGGCCGCTGGTCGACGCCCTGTTCGCGGCCAACCGGGGCGACGTGGTCACCGCCGCGGCGGCCGATGGCGCCTATCTTGCGCGGCTGACCGACATTTTGGCGCCCGACGCCAGCGGTCACGCGGCGCCCCGCTCGGCGCTGGCCGGTGCCGTGGCGGCCGAAATGGCCCAGGACGTGATGGTCCAGTTGATCAACGGCTTGCAGGCGCGCTACGGGGTGCAAGTCAATCCACGGGCCCTCGACGAGGTCCTTTGATGCAGGTCCTGCCTGCCTTCGCGCCGTTTGTCGACGCCTACGACGCCGGTCGCCCCCAGGTCGCCTGGACCACCCTGGTGGCCGACCTGGAAACCCCCGTTTCGGCCTACCTGAAACTGGCCGACGGGCGCAGCAATTCATTTCTATTGGAATCGGTGACCCAGGGCACCAATCGCGGTCGCTATTCGTTCATCGGCCTGAATCCGGACGTCATCTGGCGCTGCCGTGGCAAGGTCGCGGAAGTCAACCGCCGGGCGCAGATCGACCCGGAGGCCTTCGAGCCCTGCGCATTGGATAGCCTGGCCTCGTTCCGCGCCCTGATCCGTGAGTCGCGGATCGATTTGCCGGACGATCTGCCGCCGATGTCGGCCGGGCTGATCGGCTACATGTCCTACGACATGGTGCGCCAGATCGAATCCCTGCCGGACGGCAATCCGGACGAGATCGGCCTTCCGGACGGCATATTCCTGCGCCCGACCGTGATCGCGGTGTTCGACACCATCGAGGACGTGGTGACCGTCATCACGCCGGTCTGGCCCGATCCGGACAATATTTCGGCCGCCGCCGCCTACGATCTGGCGCGCGCCCGGCTGGCCGACGTGATGGCCAATTTTCAGCGCTCCCTGCCGTACCGCCGGGAGCGTCCGGCCACGGCGCCGGATCTGGGCGAGCCGCTGTCGAACATGACCCGCGAGCAGTTCCACGCGATGATCGGTCGCGCCAAGGACTACATCCTGGCCGGCGACATCTTCCAGGTGGTGCTGTCGCAGCGATTCCGCCTGCCGTTCACCCTGCCGCCGTTCGCCCTGTACCGCGCGTTGCGGCGGCTTAACCCGTCCCCCTACCTGTTCAACCTTGATTTCGGTCGCTTCTCCATCGTCGGATCGAGCCCGGAGGTGCTGGTCCGGGTGCGCGACGGCCAGGTGACCATCCGGCCGATCGCCGGCACCCGGCCGCGCGGCGCCTCGCCGGCCGAGGACCGGGCGCTGGCCGAGGATCTGCTGAACGACGAGAAGGAGCGGGCCGAGCACCTCATGCTGCTCGATCTGGGGCGCAACGACGTGGGGCGGGTGGCCAAGGTGGGGTCGGTGCGGGTGACCGAGGAATTCGTGATCGAGAATTACTCCCACGTCATGCATATCGTCTCCAACGTGACCGGCGAATTGGATCGCGACCGGGCCGACGAACTGGACGCCCTGTTCGGCGGTTTCCCGGCCGGCACGGTGTCCGGGGCGCCGAAAATCCGCGCCATGGAGATCATCGACGAACTGGAGCCCGAGCGGCGCGGCTTCTATGCCGGCTGCATCGGCTATTTCGGGGCCGACGGCGACATGGATACCTGCATCGCCCTGCGCACCGCGTTGATCAAGGACGGCGTCCTTTATGCCCAGGCCGGCGGCGGCATCGTTTTCGATTCGACGCCCGAGGGCGAATACCAGGAAAGCCTCAACAAGGCTCGCGCCATCGTCCGCGCGGTCGAGGAGGCGGTCCGCTTCGCGAGCCGCGACTGATCGCGCGGTATCGCGCGATCAGTGCGCCAGCAAGGCGGCGGTATGGCGGGCGATCATCAGTTCCTCGTTGGTGCGGATCACGAAGACGCGGACCCGCGAGCGGTCCGAGGATACCACGGTCTCGCCCGAACGGTTGCGGGCGTCGTCCAATTCGACCCCCATCCATTCGAAGCCGGAGCAGACCCGCTCGCGGACCCGCCAGCCGTTTTCGCCGATGCCGCCGCAGAACACCAGGCCGTCCAGTCCGTTGAGGATGGCCGTCATGGCGCCGACCTCGCGGCGGATGCGATAGACGAAGTAATCCAGCGCCTGCATGGCCTGCGGGGTCGCCGCGGCCTCCAGTTCGCGCAGGTCGTGGGAGAACCCGGACAGCCCCTTGAGGCCCGACTGCTTGTAGAGGACGTCGGAAATCTGCTGCGCGTTCATCCCCTCGTGGTCCATGAGGTAGAGTAGCACGCCCGGATCGAGCTGGCCGCAGCGGGTGCCCATCGGCAGGCCGTCGAGGGCCGAGAACCCCATCGTCGAGCCGACGCTCTGGCCGCCGCGCACGGCGCACATGGAGGCTCCGTTGCCGAGGTGCGCGACGATCACCCGCCCGGCCGCGTGATGGGGCGCGATGCGGGCCAGTTCCTGGGTCACGTATTCGTAGGACAGGCCGTGGAACCCGTAGCGGCGGACTCCCTGATCGTAATAGTGACGGGGCAGCGCGAAGGTATCATCGACCCATGGATGGGCGCGGTGAAACGCGGTGTCGAAGCAGGCCACCTGCAAGGCCTCGGGGAACGCCCTGCGCGCCGCCGCGACGCCGGACAGGTTCGACGGCTGATGCAAGGGCGCCAGCGGGTTGAACTGCGCCAGAATGTCCACCGTCTTGTCGTCGAGCGCCACCGGCTCGGCGTAGAGGGTGCCGCCGTGCACCACCCGGTGGCCCACGGCGCGGATGTCGATGCCCTCGAAGCGCTGCTCCAGGAACGCTAGAACGGCGCTCATCGCGCTCGCGTGGTCGGCCACCTCGGTCGCCGCGAATTCCCTGTCGATAAGGGTTTCGTTGGCGGACGCCGCCTTCAGGCGCGGCGTCGCGCCCAGTCCCTCGATCTGACCGCGCGCCAGTTCGTGAATGTCCCGGTCGTGCCGAAAAAGCGCGAACTTGATCGATGACGATCCGGCGTTGAGGGTCAGAAGGTAATCGCTCATTCGGCCGCGTCCGAAAGCTGCTCCTCGCGCGTCCAGGCGTGATAGAGGGTGGCGACGGCGCAGGACGCGAGGCGCGACTGGTCGTTGTCGGCCCGGCTGGTCAGCATGATCGGCACCTTGGCTCCGAGCACCACGCCGGCCCCCTCGGCGTGGGCCACGAAGGCCAGTTCCTTGGCCAGGATGTTGCCGGATTCCAGGTTCGGCACCATCAATACCTCGGCCCGCCCGGCGACCAGCGAGGTGATGCCCTTGGTCTGCGCTGCGGCGATCGACAGCGCGTTGTCCATGGCCAGCGGCCCGTCGACCAGACCGCCCCGGATCTGTCCGCGCTCCGCCATCTTGGACAGCACGGCGGCATCCAGGGTCGAACTCATTCTTGGGTTGACCAGTTCGACGGCCGACAACACGCCGACCTTCGGGCGGTCGATGCCGAGCGCGCGCGCCAGATCGATGGCGTTCTGCACGATATCGACCTTCTCCTCCAGGGTCGGCGCGATGTTGATCGCCGCGTCGGTTACCATCAGCAGATGGTCGAGCCCCGGCACGTCCATGACGAACACATGCGACAGCCGGCGGTCGGTCCGCAGGCCGCCGTCCCGTTTCACCACGTGGCGCAGCAGTTCGTCGGTGTGCAGATGGCCCTTCATGATCGCATGGGCCTCGCCTTCGTTGACCAGGTCCACGGCGCGCGCCGCGGCGGCGCCGTGACTGCGCTCGGCGATCAGTTCCATGCCCGAGATATCGGACTTCAACTCGTGCGCCACGGCGGCGATCTTCTTCGGGTCGCCGATCAGGATCGGCCGGATCAAATTCTGACGCGCGGCGAGGATGACCCCGCCCAGCGCGTTCGATTCCTCGGGCGCCACCACCGCGGTGGGCAGCGGTTCCAGCCCCTCGCAGGAGTCCATGAGACGCTCGATGTGCTGATGGCTTTCCACCATCAGGGTCGGCATGTCGCTCTCGTTGAAGGTGATCTTGGTATCCGGGGCGGTGACCTCGGCGCAGCCGGTGCAGACCACCACGCCGTCGGCCCGGATCACCTTGCTGTCCAGCTTGACCAGTCGGCCGTCCCCCTTCTCGACGACCTTGACCGAGACCGTGACCGCGTCGCCGATCTTCACCCGGTCATGGAACTTGAAGCTCTGACCCTGGTAGAGGGTTCCCGGGCCCGGCAGCACGTTGCCGAGCACGCCCGAGATCAGCGTTCCGACCCACATGGATGGCGCCACCGGATCGCTGCCGTTGCCCGACTCGCTGGCTTCGCCCGGCAGGTGCATGGGATTGAAGTTTCCGCTCGCGTGGGCGAAAACGTAGAGGTCGTTGGCGGTCAGCACGCGGTTGATCGACGCCTCTTCGCCGACCACGATCTCGTCATAGGTCTTGTTTTCGAGCATTGCGGTGGACTCCTTGTCTGCGCGCCGCCGCCGGCGCGCGTTGTCTACCCGACGATGTTGTAGCCGCCGTCGATGAAGTGCACGCCGCCGGTCAGGTTGGCGGCCTCGCGGCTGGCCAGGAACACGGCGAAGGCCCCCACGTCCTCTATGGACGCCAACTGATGGGTCGGTGCTTTCGACGCCGCCTCCGCCATCAACTCGTCGAAATTGGCGATGCCGGAGGCGGCGCGGGTTTTGAGGGGGCCCGGCGACAGCGCGTGAACGCTGATCTTCTTGGGGCCCAATTCGGCCGCCATGTAGCGCACCGTGGCCTCCAGGGCCGCCTTGGCCGGACCCATGACGTTGTAGTTGTCGATCACCTTGACGGCCCCGTAATAGGTTACCGTCATGCAGGTGCCGCCTTCGTGCATGTAGGGCTCGGCCCGACGCACCATGCGGATGAAACTGTGCACCGAAATGTCCATCGAGGCCACGAATCCCTCTCGCGAGCAATCGGTGAGACGGCCGTGCAGATCGTCCTTTGGGGCGAAGGCGATGGAGTGCAGACAGGTGTCGACGCGCCCCCAGCGCTCGCCGATGGCCCGAAACAGGGACCGAAGCTCGCCGTCCTTGCGCACGTCCAATGGCAGGATGATCTCCGCCCCCAATTCCTCGGCCAGGGGACGGACATGCTTTTCCGCTTTCTCGTTGAGGTAGGTCACGGCGAGCTGGGCGCCCTGCTCCTTGAGCGCCTTGGCGCAGCCGAAGGCGATTGAATCCCGGTTGGCGATACCGATCACCAGGGCCTTGTTGCCATCCAGTTTGAACATTGGCGTTTCCCTTCGCATGCCTCCTGCTGCATCGCACTATATGCGCTTCGGGTGACCCGGCAATGACATCTTTCGGCAACCTCGGATACCTGTTCGAGTCGCCGTTGTGTTGGCGCTGCGACAGTGTAACTCTTTCAAAATAAATATGGGAGCCCGTTTTCCACAGGTTTCGTGAGTCGGCATGACAAAGAAGCTATGTTTTTGTTGCAATTCGGATAAGTTTATGATGCGGTGCAAAACCCGCGTGGTCTGGGTCGGCTGGGCCTGTATAAGACTCATGCGCGGTGGCGACCTGCCTGTCCGCACAGTCTTGCATGGCTTCGCAGCAATCAGGGAGCCCCGTCATGGCCGACCAAGACCCCGCCGACCGTCCCTTGCCGTTTCCGTTCGGATCGCCCTTCAAGCCGTTTTCCCATCACCTGGAACCGGACGCGGTCCTGAACAAGACCGGCGAGCAATCGGCCCGTCTGCATGGGATTGCCGCCAAGCGACTGTCCAGGCTGCGCGAGTCGGTCGAGGCACGGGCCAGGGAAACCGTGGAGCGGCTGGGCGAGGTGGCGCCGCGTCTGGCGCACCCGAACGTTCTCCAGCACTATGCGGAATACGCCGCCGACGTGATGCAGCGCCAGATCATCTTCCTGGACACCCTGCGCCAGCGCGGCAACAACTTCATCGAACACATCGAAAAGGGGCAGCCGCCGCTTCTGGCGTTCGATTACGAGGTCGTGATCGATGGCCGGGAACTGCCGCGCCCGGCCAACTACAGCTTGGTCCACATCCTGCCCGGC
The DNA here is from genome assembly GCA_028282245.1 of Magnetospira sp. Taxonomy (GTDB): domain Bacteria; phylum Pseudomonadota; class Alphaproteobacteria; order Rhodospirillales; family Magnetospiraceae; genus JANQGL01. Next base: position 1,839 of record JANQIL010000108.1, on the reverse strand, counting down.
GCCGAGCACGCGGCGACCCGCGACGACGGCCGCCCCTACATCATCATCGACCCGCGAGCCGGACACGGGTCCGGGATCGGCGGCTTCAAGGACGAAAGCGAGGTCGGCTGCGCGCTGGCCGAGGGCCATCCGGTCTATTTCGTGATCTTCACCCCCTATCCGGTGCCCGATCAGACCATCGGCGACGTCACGGCGGCCGAGGCGGCGTTCGTGCGCGAGGTCAAGCGGCGGCATCCGGATTCGCCGCACCCCATCGTGATCGGCAACTGCCAGGGCGGCTGGGGCGCCATGCTGCTGGCCGCCACCAATCCCGACATCACCGGGCCGGTGGTCGCCAACGGCACCCCGCTGTCCTACTGGGCCGGCGAGGTGGGCAACTCGATGATGCGCTACCTGGGCGGCGTGCACGGCGCGATGCTGCCGATCATGATGCTGAGCGACCTCGGCGGCGGAACCTTCGACGGCGCCAATCTGGTCTATAACTTCGAAAGCCTGAACCCCGGCAACACCTGGTGGACCAAGTATTATTCCACCTTCGCCAACGGCGACGACGAGGCGCCGCGCTACCTGGAGTTCGAACGCTGGTGGAGCGGCTTCTACTTCATGTCGGAGCCGGAGATCCGCTGGATCCTCGAAAACCTGTTCGTCGGCAACAAATTGGCGCGCGGCCAGGCGTTCCTGGACGAACGGACCCACGTGGACCTGCGCGACATCCGCTCGCCGATCATCATCTTCTGCTCGCACGGCGACAACATCACGCCGCCGCAGCAGGCCCTGTACTGGATTCCCGACAACTACGTAAGCGTCGACGAGATCAGGGCGCGCGGCCAGCGCATCCTCTACACCCTGCATCCGGACATCGGTCACCTGGGCATCTTCGTATCGTCCAAGGTGGCCGCCAAGCAGCACAAGGAGATCGTCTCCACCCTGAAGACCATCGAATCCCTCGCCCCCGGGCTCTACGAGATGGTGATCGCGGCGACCGAGGGCGAGGGGTTGGAGAAGCAGTTCACGGTTGCGTTCGAGGCCCGCAACATCGACGACATCGTGGCGCTCGGCGATGGCCATCGGACCGACGAGCGCGCCTTCGCCTCGGTGTCCCGCACCGAATTGTTGAGCGCGGAGCTCTATGACATCTTCTTCCGGCCGATCCTGAAATCGGTCATCACGCCGCAGTTCGCCAAGGCGATGGTGGATCAGCACCCGTTGCGCCAGCGGCGCTATTTCTTCAGCGATCAAAACCCGATGTTCGCCGCCCTGCCGGCGATCGCCGACCGGGTCCGCGAGGACCGGCGGCCGGCGGCGGCCGACAACCCGTTCCTGGAGATGGAAAAGCTCGCCGCCGGCTCGATCGAGCACGGCTGGAACATGCTGCGCGACCTGCGCAACCTGTGGACGGAGGCCGCGTTCTTCGCGCTGTACGACCATCCGATGTCGCATGCCTACGGCGAACCGCACGCCAAGAAGATCTCCGACGCCCCGGCGGAGGACCTGACCTCGCTGCCGGAGGTCCAGAGGGTGCTCGATCAGATCGACAAGGGCGGATTTGGAGAGGCGCTGATCCGCATGCTGGTCATCCTGGCCCACGAGCACGGCTCGGTGCGCCGCGACCGGCTGGAGAAATCCAACCGCATGCTGCTCGACATGGAGCCCTTCGCCGGCATGCGTCCGAAAAAACGGACCCGGATGATCCACGAGCAGTCGATCGCCGCCACCTTTGCCCCCGACGACGCCATCGCCGCCCTGCCGACCATGCTGGCCGACCCGGCCGACCGGGCGCGCGCCCTGGAGATCTGCGCCGAGATGGCCGGTCCGGCGGACGAGATGTCGCCCAAGGTG
>JANQIL010000010.1 GCA_028282245.1 Magnetospira sp. | reverse complement strand
GGTGATGCCCCAGGGTTCGGGCGAGGTGGTCGACGAACAGGTCGGAGGCGAACTGGCGGGCCGACAGGTTCACCGACAGCGGGAACGCGTCGAGGCCGTCGTCGATCCAGGCGCGGGCCTGGGCGCAGGCGCGGTCGATCACCCAGTCGCCGATCCGGGTGATCAACCCGGTTTCCTCGGCCAACGAAATGAAGTCGTGCGGGCGAACCCATTCGCCGTCGGCGCGGCGCCAGCGGATCAGTGCCTCGGCGCCGGCGATGCGGCCCGATTCCACGCGCACCAGGGGCTGATAGTGGAGTTCGAAGTCACCCTTGACGAGGGCGATCCTAAGATCGTGTTCGAGGGCTAGGCGCTTCTGGGCGGCGGCATTCATCGACGGGTCGAAGAAATAGGTAACGCCGCGTCCGGATTCCTTGGCCGCGTACATCGCGGTGTCGGCGTTCCGCATCAGGGTCGCCGTGTCGTCGCCGTCGCGCGGGAACAGGCTGACCCCGATCGACGGCGTGACATGGATGTTCTGGCCGCCCAGCGATACCGGCTCGCGCAGCCGTTCGTGGATGTCCCCGGCCACGCGGGCCACCGCGTCGTCGGAGCGGGGGCGTTCGAGGACAATCACGAACTCGTCGCCGCCCAGCCGGGCCACGGTGTCCGACTGACGGACGATCGATTGCAGGCGGCGCGCCACCTCGCACAGCAATTCGTCGCCGGCTTCGTGGCCCAGGGTGTCGTTGATCGTCTTGAAGCGATCGAGGTCGAGGAACATCACCGCCAGGCGGGCATCGTCGCGCCGGTTCACGGCCAGCGAATGTTCCAGGCGGTCGAGCAGCAGTTGCCGGTTCGGCAACCCGGTCAGCGCGTCGTGGAACGCCAGGTACCGAATCCGTTCGTCCTTGCGGCGCACCTCGGTGATGTCGTTGAACACCGCCACGTAGCGCTGCGGCTTACCGTCCGGTCCGTTGATCGCGTTGATGGTCTGCCATTCCAGGAACGCCTCGCCGTTCTTGCGGCGGTTCCAGATTTCGCCCTCCCAGGCGCCGTCTTCCAGCAGCGACCGCCAAAGCTCCACGTAGAAGGTCTCGTCGTGACGATCCGATTTGAGCAGGCTCGGATTCTTGCCGAGAACCTCGTCGGCGGAGTATCCGGTGATCTCGGTGAACGCCGGATTGACCGACAGGATGGTGCCCTTCAGGTCGGTGACGACGATTCCCTCGATCGTGTTATGGTAGACGCTGGCCGCGAGGCGCAACTCGGCCTCGGCCGCCCGGCGCTGCCGGACCTCTTGCTTGAGGTCGGCGTTGGATTGGGCGAGCGCCGCCGCCGTCGCCTGCAACGTGTCGGCCCGCCGCCTCTCGGCCTCCGCGCGCATCGGTTCCAGACCGAGCTTGGTCACCACCAGCCAGAGGCCGGACATGGCGATGGTCGAAAACAGCGCGAAGGCGGTGATCAGGGCGAACCGCATGGATCCGAGGGCGGACTCCACATGGCGGCCGTCCATCATGATGGTCAGGTCGATGTAGTTGCCGGCCCCGAACCGGACCCGACTATGGTGGGCGCGTCCGGCGTTCGAGGCACCGGGCTTCATGTAGTCGAGGAGGACCAGACCGTTGCGTGCCTCCGCCTTGAGTCCGGCGATGTTCTGCGAGCGCCTCGCCGTGTCGCGCAGGAAGCCGACCGCCGCCGCGTAGTTGTGCTTGACAAGATTCTCCTCCGCCGCGTTGCCCAGCAGGAGAAGCTCCAGCATGGCGTGCTCGGTCTGAATGGCACGTAGCGTTTCGGATTGTTGCCGCTCCATCCAAACCACCGTGGCGGTCGATAGGATCAGCAGTACCGCGAGCATGGCGGCGAACAGCCGGCCGTGCGCGCGCAGTTGGTACTTCATTGGGGGGCTCCGTCGGGCGGTTCGGAAAACGAGGCGACGACGGCGCGCAGGCTGTCGTAGTCGGAATCGGCGACGGCGACGAACCCGCTTACCGCGGATCCCGCTGCGTTCAGCACCGTCGCGCCATCCGGGTGGTTCCGGTCAAGGGACAGCAGCGCGCCTCGCAGACGTTCAATGGTCGATGCGTCGAGGCGCGGGCTGGCCACGAACACGTGGGTCGAGATGCGTTCCGTGTAGGCAATGGGTCGCAGTCCGCGATGCCGGTTCTCGTCGAACACCTCCTCGGCGACCGCGCCGGCGTCCAACTCGCCCAGCAACACCCCCAGAATGATATTGTCGTGGGTTGTCATGGGCACCGGCCGGACCGTCACGCCGGCCACGCCAAGGGCATGGCGCGGCATGATCGAACTCAGCGTGGAGCGCGGGTCGCCGACCCCGATCCGCCGGCCCTCGAGGTCCGCGAGGGCGCGGTAGGGGGCCGCCTCGGCGGTGAAGATCACGCCGCGAAACGACGGCTCGCCATTGAACGCGAAGCGTGCCAGCAGGGGGCGGGGACCGACCGCCTCGACGAGGCGCACGTAAGGCAGCGCGCCAAGAAACGCGATGTCCAATTCGTCGTCGATCACCGCCTTCATGTGGCTTCCGTAGTCGGCGGCCACATGAATGTACATGTCGCGTCCGATCGCCGCCGACAGATGGCGGGTCAGTGGTCCGTAACGCCTGATCAACTCGGCTGAGGAGAGATACGGGAGGAACCCGAAGCGCAATGGCGGGTCGGCCGCCGCCGGCCCGACGGCGAACACCAACAGCATGGCGAGCAGCAGGGATGGCGCGATCCGGCGACGCGATCGCGCGAACATGCTTTCAAGAACGATAAGACACGGCTTCCCCGGAATTATCGACTGGTCTCTACGGGCTGAGGCCAATTCCACAAGCACTCCGAATATTAAAATAGGCGAGTACACCGGCTTTGTCGGTTTTTCAGCGAATTAGTGGGCGTTCGCGAAACCGAAAACCGCTCCAAAGGGCGGCTGTCCGAGGACTACACGGGCGTATAGTCTATTATGTAGTACCAGCCGGCGCATTTGTCGATGTATTTTCATACGGAGTTTAGGGTTTTTTGTCGTTTGGCGCCGGCACGACGTGGACATGACCATGGCGAACGCCCGGTTGCGCGATCAGATGATCGGCCAGTCGGCGCACCTCGCCGGCCGGGCCTTCGAGGACGGTGGCCTCCAGGCAGGCATCGGCGCTGAGGTGAATGTGCAGGGTGGCTTTCGGGAGGTCGTGGTGGCTGTGTTGGGTCTCGACCAGGCGGCCGGCCAGGGACCGTTCGCGGTGATTGTAGACATAGGTCACGCAGGCCGTGCAGGGGGCCGCGTCGTCGCCGGTCAGCCGTTCGGTCGCCAGACGATCGCGCAGGATGTCGCGGATCGCCTCCGAACGGTTCGTGTAGCGTCGTCGATCCATGTGGCGGTCGAGATCGGCAAGCAGTTCGGGATCGAGGGAGATGGTGATGCGTTCCATGGCGGTGCGTGGTTTCCGAGACGTGAACGTTGGCGGGGCTTGCGGGACCGCCGTCTTGTATGATACTTCCGGAAAAGATCATATCGGCGGTCGAGCCGCGCAGTCACGATGACCCCCACAGACTAACGGGAGTACCACATGAAAAGCACAGCCTTTTTCGCTCTTGCCCTGGCGACCTTGGCGGCCGGTCCGGCCCTGGCCCATGGCGGCGCCGGCGCCGGCGGCGGTTTCGTCGCGGGTGCCGCGCATCCAATCGGCGGGTTGGACCATATCCTTGCGATGGTCGCGGTCGGGCTCCTGGCCGCGCAGATGGGAGGCCGCGCCCTGTGGTCGGTTCCGGCGGCGTTCGTCGGCGCCATGCTGGTCGGCGGCTTGATCGCCATCGGCGGTGTCGGTCTGCCGCTCGTCGAGCAGGGCATCGTCGGATCGGTGCTGATCCTCGGCCTGGTGATCGCCGTCGGCCGACGGCTTCCGGTTGGCCTCGCCATCGCCGGTGTCGCGGTGCTGGCGCTGTTTCACGGCCACGCGCACGGCACCGAGATGCCGCTGGCCGCGTCGGGGCTGGCCTACGGTCTCGGCTTCGCGCTGTCGACCGCGTGCCTTCACGGCGCGGGCATCCTGGCCGGTCTCGCGATCCGCGAAGCCGGCAACGCGCGGATCGCGCAGTTCGCTCTGCGCGCCTCCGGCGGGGTCGTTCTGGCCGGCGGGATGTTCCTGATCGCGGCCTGATCGTTTGACGGGACACCTTGGAAAACGGCGGGTCCTCGGACCCGCCGTTTCACGTTCGGGCTTGGCGCGCGGCGGCTACTTCGGCAAGCGGCCCTGCACGCCCTCCACGTAATAGTTCATTTTCAGCAGGTCCTCGTCGCCGAGCACCTCGCCCTCGCCGATCACCCGCCGACCGTCCTGGTCGACGATGGGACCGGCGAAGGGATGGATGGAACCGTCCTCAATGCCCTTGCGCACGCTTTCGGCCAACGCCACCACGTCCTCGGGGATCGCCTCGTTGTAGGCCGACAGCCGCACCATGCCGGTGTTCAGCCCGCCCCAGGTATCGGCGGAGTCCCAGGTCCCGTCCATCGCCGCGCCGACCCGGCGGACGTAATAGGGCGCCCAGTCGTCGACGATGGCCGTGAGATGCGCCCCGGGGCCGAAATGGGCCATGTCGGAGGCTTGGCCGACCGCCCACATGCCGCGTTCCTCGGCCACCTGGACCGGCGCCGGAGAGTCGGTGTGCTGCATGATCACGTCGGCGCCCTGATCGATCAGGGTGCGCGCCGCGTCGGCTTCCTTGCCGGGGTCGAACCAGGAATTCACCCACACCACCTTGATCACCACCTCCGGATTGACCTTGCGGGCGGCCAGAAGGGTTGCGTTGATGCCGCGCACCACCTCGGGGATCGGCACCGAGCCCACGTAGCCGATGACGTTGCTCTTGGTCATCCTGCCGACGATATGGCCGACCACGTAGCGGCCCTCGTAGAAGCGCGACGAGTAGGTGGACACGTTGTCGGCGCGCTTGAAGCCGGTGGCATGCTCGAATTTCGTTTCGGGGAATCGCTGGGCGACCTTCAGGGTCGGGTTCATGAAGCCGAACGACGTTGTGAACACCATGTCGTGACCGGTCGCCGCGAGTTGGTTGATGACCCGCTGGGCATCCGGGCCCTCGGCGATATCCTCCACGTAGGTGGTTTCGACCCGGTCGCCGAACGCCTGTTCGACCGCCAGGCGGCCCTGGTCGTGCTGGTAGCTCCAGCCCATGTCGCCGACCGGTCCGACGTAGACGAAGCCGACCTTGAACGGGTCCTCGGCCCGCGCGCCGGCGCCTGCCAGCAGACCGGCGGCGACCGCCGCGGCGGTCATCAGGGTACGCAGTTTGCTCATCGGAAGTCCTCCTCCTCATGACGGGCGCGCGGCCAACGAGGCGTCAGCCGGACGCGTGGAACACCTTGCCCAGGCTGGCCGGGGCGTTCAGGCGGCCGCGCACCGCGCCGCGCGAGATCGCCGCCAGCACCACGATCGTGACAACATAGGGCAGCATAGACAACAGTTGCGGCGGCAATGGCAGACCGGCTCCCTGGGCGTGCAGTTGAATGATCGTGATGCCGCCGAACAGATAGGCCCCGACGATCACCCGCCACGGCCGCCAGGCCGCGAACACCACCAGCGCGAGGGCGATCCAGCCGCGCCCTGCGGTCATGTTCTCGATCCACAGCGGCGTGTAGGCAAGCGACAGGTAGGCGCCGCCGAGCCCCGACAGGGCGCCGCCGAAGGCCACCGCGCCATAACGGATGGCGATTACCGGGTAGCCGATGTCATGCGCCGCCTGATGATTCTCGCCGACCGCGCGCAGAATCAGGCCGGCCCGCGTGAATTGCAGGAACCAGGCGACTCCGGCGACCAGGGCCAGCGACAGCCAGACCAGGGGGTCGAGGCCCAGCCACAGGTCGGGGAGGCCGACGAACACCGCGCCCACGTAGGGGCGGCCGAGCAGGGCGCTCAGCCCCAGCCCGAACAGGGTCAGGGCGAGGCCGGTCGCCACCTGGTTGGCCAGCAGGGTGAGCGTCAGCACCGCGAACAGCAGCGACATCGCGGCGCCGGCGGCGGCCCCGGCCAGCGCGCCCAGAGCGCCGTTGCCGGTTTCCACGCCGACCATGAAGGCGACGATGGCGCCAACCACCATCATGCCTTCCACCCCCAGGTTGAGGACGCCCGATTTCTCGGCCACCAGCTCGCCGGTCGACGCCAGGACCAGCGGCGTCGCGGCGGTGACGATGGTCAGGAGTCCGGACGCCACGAGGGCCCAGTCGGCGTTCATGACGGCGCCTCCCGGACGCCGATTCGCGGTCGGTAGCGGACCAGGATATCGGAGGCCAGAAGGTAGAACAGCAGCATGCCCTGGAACACGCCGGTCACCGCCGCCGGCACGTTCAACGCGATCTGCGCGTTCTCGCCTCCCAGGTAGGTGAGCGCCATCAGCAGTCCCGCCAGCAGCGCGCCGACCGGATGCAGGCGGCCGAGGAAGGCGACGATGATGGCGGTGAAGCCGTAGCCGGGGGAGATGCTCGGCATCAACTGGCCGATCGGGCCGGCCGCCTCGAGGGTGCCGGCCAGTCCGGCCAGCGCGCCGGCGACCAGAAGGGTCAGCCAGACGGTGGCGTCGCCGCCGAACCCGGCGAACCGGGCGGCGCGCGGCGCCTGACCGATGACCCGGATGCGGAATCCGACCAGGTGGCGGCCGATCACGAACCAGGCCAGACCCACGGCGAACAGGGCGGCCAGGGCGCCCACGTGCAGGCGGGTTCCGTCGAGCAGAACCGGCAGCAGCGCCGAGTCGTGGAACAGCCGGGTTTCCGGGAAGTTCATGCCGTCCGGGTCGCGCCACGGGCCGTGGACCAGCAGCTTGAGGATTTCCTGGGCCACGTACACCAGCATCAGGCTGGTCAGAATCTC
>JANQIL010000101.1 GCA_028282245.1 Magnetospira sp. | reverse complement strand
CGCGGTCGGCGAAGCGGCCGTAGGGCGGAATCGCGTCGGCCATCGCCTGCGGCTTGACGGCGAACAGGACCACGTCGGGGTCGAAATCGTCGGGCAGGTCGCCGGGCGCCGCCCGCGCGTCGATTCCGGTATCCTCGGCCAGCCGCCGGGCGGTCGCAGGATCGGACTCGATCACCCGCACCGCGTCGGCCGCCAAGCCGCGCTCGCGCCAGCCCTCGAGCAAGGCGCCACCCATCTTGCCGCCGCCGACCAGCAGCAGCCTCGGCATCCGGTCGAACCCCACCTAGGCCTCGCCGAGGGTCTCGATCATCGCCGCCTGAAGGGCCTCCTCGGCCGTCTTGCCGGCCCACACCACGTACTGGAACGCCGGATAGTACCGCTCGCACTCGCTGACCGCGATGTCGACCAGATCCTCCATCTGGCCGAGGCTGGCCCCCGCCGCGCCGCGCAGCAGCAGCGCGTGGCGGAACATGGGCAGACCCTCGTCCTCCCAGATCCCGAAATGGCCCAGCCACAACTTCTCATTGAGAACGGCCAACAGGTCGTGCACCTCGCGCCGCCGGTTGGCCGGAATCCGCATATCGAAGGCGCAGGTGAAATGCAGCGCGCTGACCTCCTCGCACCACGCGAAGAACAGGCTGTAATCGCACCATTGTCCCGGCACCTGGACCGACAGTTCGTCATCGGCCCGACGGTCGAACGCCCAGTCGTTGGAGAGAATCACCTGCTCGACCGTGTCGAGCGGGTTGGTGGGCAGTGGGGACGAAAGGGGGGTGTCCAGCAGGGCCATCGACAGTCTCCTTGGCGTCGGTTGGCGGGACCGGCGGCGCGTGTCGGAATTAAAGCGTCCTCCACGAACGCCGCCAAGACACAAAATATGGGGCCTTGCGCGAGATATTGTGGAGTTGGTTCCTTCCCTACACAAAAATTAGCCTGCCAGAACGGGACTCGGGGCGCAAGAGTCGGTTTATGACAGCCCGACGAAATTTTCGCGACGGTTTTCGGGGCCTTCGGACGGGATTTCGCCTCAGGAATCCAATCGGGCTTCCAGGGCGGTGATCCGCTCTTCCAGTGCTTCCTGCCGCGCCCGCGCCCGCGCCGCCATCTCCCGAGCCACCTCGAACTCCTCGCGCGACACCAGATCGCTGCCGGCCAGAAGATCCTGGAGGCGCTGGCGGATCATCGCGTCGATCTCCTCCTTCATGCCGGTTACCGTGCTCATCGCGCCGCTGGCCAGGCGCGCCAGATCGTCGAACAGGGGATTGCGGGTCTGCATCGGCCACTCCGTTATCGGTTGCGCGGCGGCATTATGCGTCGGACCACCGCGCCATGCAACGGCGCCGGCCCCTTGCCGGGCCGGCCGCCGCCGCCTATAAGGAGGCAGCGACGACGCTTCCCTCGCACCGACAGGACGCCATGCCATGATCGTGGTCACCGGAGGCGCCGGGTTCATCGGCTCCAACATTCTGGCCGGACTGGAAGCCGGCGGCCGACGCCCGCTGGTGGTGGTCGACCGCCTGCGCAGCAACGGCAAATGGCGCAATCTGGCGAAACGCGAACTGGCCGACGTGGTGCATCCCGACCATCTGTTCGCGTTCCTCGACGGCCACGTCGGAGACGTCGAGGCGATCGTGCACATGGGCGCCATCTCGGCGACCACCGAGTTCGACGCCGACAAGGTGTTCGAAAACAATTTCCGGTTGTCCATGAGCCTGTGGCGGTGGTGCGCCATGAACCGGGCGCGGCTCATCTATGCCTCGTCGGCCGCCACCTATGGCGACGGCGCCGAGGGATTCAACGACGACTATTCACCGGGTTACCTGGCGCGGCTGCGGCCGATGAATCCCTATGGCTGGAGCAAGCATCTGTTCGACCGCGCGGTGGCCCGCCAGGTGATATCCGGCGAGCCGACGCCACCGCAATGGGTCGGCCTCAAGTTCTTCAACGTCTACGGTCCCAACGAATACCACAAGGAAGGCCAGCAGAGCGTGGTCGCCCATCTCTATCCGGGGGCCCGCGACGGGCTGCCGGCCCGCCTGTTCGCGTCGCACCGCCCGGATTACGAGGACGGCGGGCAGATGCGGGATTTCGTGTGGGTCGGTGATTGCGTGGCGGTGATCGGCTGGTTGCTCGACCATCCGGAGGTCAGCGGCATCTTCAACCTGGGCACCGGCACCGCGCGCCCGTTCCGCGACCTCGCCGCCGCCGTCTACCGATCCCTCGGCCGCGAGCCGGAGATCGAGTACATCCCGACCCCGCCACATATTCGCGACAAATACCAGTACCACACCCAGGCCGAGACCCGGAACCTTCGGTCGGTCGGCTACGACGCGCCGTTCACGGCGCTGGAGGACGGCGTGCGGGAATACGTCACCGCTCACCTGAGCGCCGCGGATCCCTATCTCTAGAGCCCGCCCATGACCCTCGCGATTCCGTTTCCGCAGATCGACCCGGTGGCGCTGGAGGTCGGACCCTTCGTTTTCCGCTGGTACGCCCTGGCCTACATCGCCGGATTGCTGGCCGGCTGGGCGCTGCTGCGCCGTTGGGGCGGGCGGTCGCCCCTGTCGCTGCCCAAGGAAGCGGCCGACGATTTTTTCGTCTGGGCCACCCTGGGGGTGATCCTCGGCGGACGTCTGGGTTTCGTGCTGTTCTACAACCTGTCCCACTACATGGAGCACCCGCTGCGGATCCTGATGGTCTGGGAGGGCGGCATGGCGTTCCACGGCGGCCTGCTGGGGGTCGTGGTGGCGATGTGGCTGTTCACCCGGCGGCGCGGGATCTCGTTCCTGGCGTTCGGCGACGTGGTGTGCCGGGTGGTGCCGATCGGCCTGTTCCTCGGGCGGCTGGCCAACTTCGTCAACGGCGAGCTGTGGGGGCGGCCGACCACCCTGCCATGGGGCATGGTGTTTCCGGGCGCCGACGACCAGCCGCGCCATCCGAGCCAGCTTTACGAGGCGGCGCTGGAGGGCCTGGTGCTGTTCGCGGTGATCAACCTCGTGGCCGGCGTCGCGCGCTGGCGGGAACGTCCGGGACTGCTCGGCGGCGTGTTCCTGAGCGGCTACGCGGTGGCCCGAATCCTGGTCGAGATGGTCCGCCAGCCAGACCCGCAGTTGGGATTTCTGATGGTCCATGCCACCATGGGGCAGCTTCTCTCCGTTCCCATGCTGATATTGGGACTCTATCTTATCCTGCGCGCCAAACCGACCGACGGACCCAAGCCATGACCGATCTGTCCGACCTGATCCGGCAGCGGATCGCCGACGCCGGCCCGGTGTCGGTCGCCGAGTTCATGGGCGTTGCCCTGACCCACGCAGACGGCGGTTACTACGTCACCCGCGATCCCTTCGGAGCGGCCGGCGATTTCACCACGGCGCCGGAGATCAGCCAGATGTTCGGCGAGTTGATCGGCCTGTGGTGCGCCGTGGCGTGGCAGTCCATGGGCGGCCCGGAGTCGGTGCGGCTGGTCGAACTGGGGCCCGGGCGCGGCACCCTGATGACCGACGCCCTGCGCGCCGCCCGCGCGGTGCCGGCGTTCGGCCGGGCGATCCGGCCGCATTTGGTGGAAATCAGCCCACCCCTGCGCGCCGCCCAGCAGGCCGCCCTCGACGGGCTCGACCTGCCGCACGCCCCGCAATGGCACGCCACCCTGGAGGAGGTTCCGCTCGGTCCATCCATCGTGATCGCCAACGAGTTCTTCGACGCCCTGCCGATCCGCCAGTTCGAGCGCACCGAGGAGGGTTGGCGGGAACGCCTGATCGACGCCGATCCGGCCGGCGGTCTTTGCTTCACCCTCTCGCGCAAGGAGGCCGCCCGGCTCGGCCCGGCGCCGGAGGGCAGCGTCCAGGAAATCTGCCCGGAGGGAACCGAAACGACGGCCGCGATCGGCCGGCGGCTGGCCGCCTTCGGAGGCGCCGCCCTGATCATCGACTACGGTCACGCGGAGTCGGCGCTCGGCGACACCTTGCAGGCGGTGCGCGACCATGAATTCGCGTCGCTTCTCGATGCGCCGGGCGAGGCCGACCTGACCGCGCACGTGGATTTTGAGGCCCTGTCCAACGCCGCCCAGGTGGCCGGCGCGCGCGCCCATGGCCCCGTGCCGCAGGGCCATTTCCTGATGGCGCTGGGCCTTGAGGACCGCGCGCGAACGCTGCTGGCGACCGCCGACGCGGCGCGGCGCGAGGAGATCGCGGGGGCCCGCCACCGCCTGGTTCACCCGGACGAGATGGGCCTGCTGTTCAAGGTCCTCGCCCTGACGTCGCCGGACCTGCCGCCGCCGGCCGGATTCGAGGGGATCTGATGCTGACCATCGCCACTCTCAACGCCCTGGCCGGCCTGCGTCACGGCTTCTTCACCCGCCAGGGGGGGATCAGCGAGGGACTCTATGCGTCGCTCAACTGCGGTCATGGGTCCGACGACGACCCCAAGCGGGTGGCCGCCAACCGGGCACGCGCCATGCAGCAGCTCGACCAGCCCTCGGAGGCGCTGGTGACCGTCCATCAGGTCCACTCGGCCGACGTGGTCACCGTCGAGGGGCCGTGGTCCGGCGAACCGCCGTGCGCCGACGGCATGGTCACCACGACCCCGGGCGTCGCGCTCGGGATCCTGACCGCCGACTGCGCCCCGGTGTTGCTGGCCGATGCCGAGGCCCGGGTGATCGGCGCGCTGCATGCCGGATGGCGCGGCGCCCTGGCCGGGGTGATCGAGGCGACGGTGGCGGCGATGACGGCCAAGGGCGCCAAGCCGTCGCGGATCGTTGCGGCGGTCGGCCCCTGCATTCACCTGCGATCCTACGAGGTTGGCCCCGACATGGTGACGCCGCTGCTCGACGACGATCCGGGCAACCGGGCGTTCCTGATTCCGTCGCGCGACGATGACCACTTCATGTTCGACCTCGCCGCCTACGTGATGTCGCGGCTCGAACGGGCCGGCCTGCGGGAAATGGTCAGCACCCCCTGCGACACCTATGCCGAGACCGAACGGTTTTTCAGCTACCGCCGGGCCTGCCATCTCGGCGAGCCCGACTACGGCCGGCAGCTCTCCGCCATCCTGCTCGACGCCTGACGGCCGAATGTCTTATGCTTACAATGGGTTGGCGATCCGGCCCCGGAGGCGATCTCGACCACGACCGGGCGCCGGATCGCGATTTTGGCCGCCGGCCGCCACTCATGCTATTTGGCACCAATGGACATCAGACCCGAAACGCCGCGCGACCACCAAGCGATACACCGCCTCACCAAAACCGCTTTCGAACCGATGTCCTTCAGCGACGGGACCGAAGCGGATTGCATCAACTCCCTGCGTGACGATGGAGATCTGACGCTATCCCTGGTGGCGACAAATGATACGGGCGTAATTGGCCATATCGCCTTTTCTCCCGCGTTCATTGATGGTGTTTCGAATGGGTGGTTCGGCTTGGGGCCGGTCGCGGTATGGCCCCATCTTCAGAACAGGGGCATCGGCGGCGCGCTTATTGACACGGGTCTTCGCCAACTTCGACGGATCAAGGCAAGCGGCTGTGTTCTGATAGGAGATCCGGAGTATTATAGCCGGTTCGAGTTTCGATCGGATGGCGGATTGGCTTATCGGGATTTACCGACCAAGTACGTGCAATGGCTCGCCTTCGATGGCGCGAGGCCATTTGGAGTGCTGAAATTCAGTCCGGGTCTTGAATGACCATCACGCCTCGCATGCGGCTGGGAGTGGCGATCGCGGACGATCCGGCGGCGGTCCGCCATCCGGGCGAGCCCGATTACGGCCGGCAACTCCCGGCCATCCCGTTCGACGCCTGATCGGGCGTCGGACGGCCGAATGCCGTATAGTGACGGCCGGACAGCCTGGGCGCGGAGTCGATTTCGACCATGACCATGCGCTGGATCATGATCCTGCCGACCCTGATCGCGGCCGCCTGCGCGACGCCGCCGGAGGCGTCGCGGGGATGGCCGGAGCCGCCGCCGCCGGTTTGCTACCTGCCGGTTCCGGCCGGCGTTCCCCCGGCCACCGGGAGGCCGCTGATCGACCAGCTCGCCCGGGCCCTCGGAGCGCGCGGCTGGCGGATCGCGCCGACCGCCGACGTATCCCACAACTTGATCCTGAGCGGCCGCGTGGTCGACGATCCCAAGGAGGCCGCCGGCCCCTACGCGGCGGTCGTCGACTGGACGCTGCGCGACGCCGACGGGCTGGGCCTCGCCCTGTTCCGGCAGCGCCTGGGCGGAACCGACGCGGCCTGGCGGAGCGGCGATCCGCGTCTCGTCCGGGCGATGGTCGCCGACGCCGCCGAGCGGGTGGTCGGCCTGCCCCGGTCGGCCGTGGAACGCCGGGCCCTGCAAGGGGTCGACGGCATGGTCGACGTGTTCGTGGCGGTCGGACCGGTGGACGCCACCCCGCGTCCGGCCCGCACCTCGATCGACCGGCTGCTGCCGCGGCGCCCGGCGGCCGGCGCGACGAGCCCGCCGACCCTTGAAGCGCCGCGATGGCACATCGCGCCACCGGGCGCCGTGTCCGCGCCGGTTCCATCGGTCGCCATCGGCCCAGTGACCGGCGCCGCCGGCGATGGCGCCGCCACCCTCGCCACGGCGATGCGCGACAGCCTGGCGCGGCTGGGGGTGGCGGTCGCGGACGATCCGGCGGCGGCCAGTCATCTGCTGCGGACCCGGGTGACGGTGGAGCCGGACGGCGGCGAGAATCCCCGGGTGGCGATCGACTGGCACCTGGTCGACGCCGCCGGCCGCGACCTGGGCGTGATCGCCCAGTCAAGCCGGATCCGGGCGGCCATTCTGTTCGATCAATGGGGGGCGGTGGCCGAGGCGGCGGCGCGGAGCGCGGCCGATGGAGTCCTGCGCCTGCTGCGCGGCCGGAAGGCCCCGCCGCTCCCCTGAACGCGCCCGATGCAACGGCGTTTACATAAATAAGTCGGCTTGATACAGTCCGCTCCGCTTGCGGAGCCGGACGGCTCCGCCGTCGGACCGAGCGCCGTCTGGGAAAGTTGGGGCCATTATGAGAATACTCGCCTGTAACAGCAACCGGCCCCTGGCCGAGGCCGTCTGCGCCTATCTCAACCTGCCCCTGACCAAGGCCAGCATCCGCCGGTTCTCGGACATGGAAGTGTTCGTCGAAATCGAGGAGAACGTGCGCGGGGCCGATGTATTCGTGATCCAGTCCACGTCGTTTCCGGCCAACGACAACCTGATGGAGCTTCTGGTCACCCTGGATGCGTTGCGACGCGGCTCGGCGCGCCGCATCACCGCCGTGATGCCCTATTTCGGCTACGCCCGGCAGGATCGCAAGTCGGGCCCGCGAACCCCGATCTCGGCCAAGCTGGTGGCCAACCTGATCACCGTCGCGGGGGCCGACCGGGTCCTCACCGTCGATCTGCACGCCGGGCAGATCCAGGGCTTCTTCGACATCCCGCTGGACAACCTCTACGGCGCTCCGGTGTTCGCCAAGCATATCCTTGAGAAATACCACGGCGAGGACGTGATGATGGTGTCGCCGGACGTCGGCGGCGTGGTCCGCGCGCGCGCGCTGGCCAAGCGGCTGGACGCCGATCTGGCGATCATCGACAAGCGGCGCGAGCGGGCCGGCATGTCCGAGGTGATGAACATCATCGGCGACGTGGAGGACCGCCACTGTATCCTGGTCGACGATATCGTCGACTCGGCGGGCACCCTGTGCAACGCCGCGGCCGCCCTCTCCGAGGCCGGGGCGGTCAGCGTCGCCGCCTACGTCACCCACGGCGTGCTGTCCGGCGGCGCGGTGGCGCGGGTGACCTCGTCGCCACTCACCTCGATGGTGATCACCGACACCATCCTGGCCACCGAGGCGGTGCGGGTGGCCGCCAATATCGAGCCCCTGACGATGGCACCGCTGCTGGCCGAGGCAATCCATCGGATCGCCGAGGAAAAATCGGTTTCCAGTCTGTTCAATTGAGTCTATAACCCCGCCGTCGCGCGCGGGCGCGACGCGCCATGCTCGGACGCCGGCACCCCTGGAGGCCAGCGTCGTTTTTTGTAACTGTTCCAAGGAGTGATCCACGATGAGCGAGATCGTGACCATGGTCGTCGAGGCGCGCGAACGGGCCGGCAAGGGGGCAGCCCGGGCAACGCGCCGGACCGGCCGTATTCCGGCCGTCATTTATGGCGGCAAGGCCGAACCCCTTCTGATTGCCATTGATGCCAACGAATTGAAGAAGCAACTGAGCCAGCCCGGCTTCCTGTCTCGGGTGATCGAGCTGAAGCTCGGATCCGATGGTCACCGGGTCCTGCCGCGCGATGTCCAGGTGCATCCGGTGACCGACGTCCCGCTGCACGTGGACTTCCTGCGCTTGACCTCGGAATCGATGGTCGAGGTCGCGGTTGCGGTGGAATTCGTCAACGATCTGGCGAGCCCGGGCCTGAAGCGCGGCGGGGTGCTCAACATCGTCCGTCACGACGTCGACCTGATGTGCGCGCCAGAGAACATCCCCGAAAAGCTCGTCGCCGACCTGACCGGCCTGGTGATCGGGGATTCGGTGCACATCTCCAACATCGCCCTGCCCGAGGGCGTGCGTCCGGCGATCACCGACCGCGACTTCACCATCGCCACCATCGCGGCGCCGTCCGGCGGCATCAAGGAGGTTGCCGAGGGCGAAGGCGAGGTCGAGGGCGAAGCGGACGCCGAGTAGGCCATGCGGCTGCTGGTGGGGCTGGGCAACCCTGGGACGGGCCATGCCGGAAACCGCCACAACGTCGGATTCATGGCGGTGGACGACATTGCCGGCCGCCATGGCTTCGGACCCTGGCGCCGGAAATTCCAGGGTCTGCTGTGCGAGGGGCGGCTGGGCGGCGGCAAGGCGCTGGCCCTCAAGCCCCAGACCTTCATGAACAACTCCGGACAGTCGGTGGGGGCCTGTGTCCGCTTCTATGGGATTCCCGCGTCCGACATCATCGTGCTTTACGACGAGTTGGACCTGCCGCCCGGCAAGCTCCGGGTCAAGACCGGCGGCGGCAACGGCGGCCACAACGGCCTGCGCAGCCTGGATGCCCACCTGGACGACAGAAACTACACGCGGGTCCGCCTGGGTATCGGCCATCCGGGGGACAAGGAACGGGTGACCGGTCACGTGCTGTCCGACTTCGCCAAATCGGACCGCGACTGGCTGGAACCGCTGCTCGACGCGGTGACCGACCACATCGGACTGCTGGCGGCCGGCGACGCGGCCGGGTTCATGAACAAGGTCGCCCTGGCGACGGCACCGGCGCGGCCGGAAAAGGACGGCTGAAATGGGCTTCAACTGCGGCATCGTCGGCCTGCCCAACGTCGGCAAGTCGACCCTGTTCAACGCGCTGACCGCCACCGCGGCGGCCGAGGCGGCCAATTTCCCCTTCTGCACCATCGAGCCCAACTCCGGCCGCGTGGCGGTGCCCGACGAGCGCCTGGATCGCATCGCCGCCATCGCTGGGTCGGCCCGGGTCGTGCCGACCCAGCTCGAATTCGTCGACATCGCCGGGTTGGTGCGCGGCGCCTCGAAAGGCGAGGGCCTGGGCAACCAGTTCCTGGCCAATATCCGCGAGGTGGACGCCATCATCCACCTCGTGCGCTGCTTCGCGGACCCCAACGTGACCCACGTGGAGGGCGGGGTCGATCCGACCCGCGACATCGAGACCATCGAGACCGAACTGATGCTGGCCGACCTGGAAAGCCTGGAAAAGCGCGAGCAGGCATTGATCAAGCGGGTCCGGGGCAACGACAAGGAGGCCAGGCAGACCCTGGAGATCGTCGGCCGGGTGCTGGACCTGCTGCGCGCCGGCGAACCGGCCCGCAAGACCCAGGTGACCGACGACGAGCGGCGGCCGTTCGACATGCTGCAACTGCTGACCGCCAAGCCGGTGCTCTACGTCTGCAACGTGGACGAGGACTCGGCGGCCACGGGCAATGCCCACTCGGTGGCGGTCGCCGACCGGGCGGCGGTGGAGGGCGCCGGTTGCGTGGTCATTTCGGCGGCCATCGAGGAAGAGATCGCGCAACTGGGCACCGACGCGGAAAAGGCCGAGTTCCTGGACAGCCTGGGACTCTCCGAGACCGGCCTGGCGCGGGTCATCCGGGCCGGCTACGGCCTGCTCGATCTGATCACCTTCTTCACCGCCGGACCCAAGGAGGCCCGGGCCTGGACGCTGCGCAAGGGCTCCAAGGCGCCGCGCGCGGCGGGGGTTATCCACACCGACTTCGAGCGCGGCTTCATCCGCGCCGAGACCATCGCCCACGAGGATTTCATCGCCTGCGGCGGCGAGCAGGGCGCCAAGGACGCCGGCCGGATGCGTCAGGAAGGCAAGGATTACGTGGTCCGCGACGGCGACGTGATACTGTTCCGGTTCAATGTCTGACCGGCGGCGATCGGAGGTTGCCCGGCATTACGCCGGTTGACCGACCGCGCCGACACGATATGGTATGGTATTTTCGGGTGTGTGGTGCAACGTGGCGCACGCGCCAGCCGCCGGGGGACGGCGCAGGGAGAAATCGCATGATGGTTTTGACGCGACGCGGAATCCTTGGAATGGCGGCCGGAGGTGTCGCGGCAACGCTGTCGCTGGGCGGTCCGGCGCGGGCCGATCGGGTGTTGATCGTTGGCGGGGGCGCGGCCGGCATGACCGCCGTCCGGGTACTGCGCCGGAACGCCCCCGAATCGAAGCTCGTTCTGGTCGATCGCTACCCGGGACGCGACGCGGCGGCGCTGCCGGCCAAAGGCGTGGCGGTGTTCCGCGACGAGATCGGCGACGTCGATTGGGCGTCGGGCACCGCGTTCGGTCGCAACGGCGCCCGGTACGGGTTCGACCGCCTGGTCCTAGCACCGGGAATCGGTTTCGAGACCGCCGGAATCGCGGGATACGACCTGCTGGCCCTGGACAGCCTGGCTCCCTACTGGTCGGGCGCCGAGGACGAGGCGAAGCTGATGCGCCGGGTCGACGCCCTGGAGACCGGGTCGACGGTGGTGATCACCGTGCCGCCGCGGCCCTATCGGTTCGCGGCCGGTCCTTACCTGCGCGCCGCGCGAATCACCGACCGCCTCGGGGTGCGCGGCAAGGTCCTGCTGGTCGACGCCAATCCGACCCTGCCGGACGAGGCGTCCTTTGACTGCCGGGTCGAGCGGATCGTCGAACCGGTGATCGCCGTCGACAGCCGGGCGCCCAGCGTCTCGACCCCATCCGGCCGCCTCACCGGCGATCTGATCAACGTGATCCCGCCGCAATCGGCCGGGCCGCTGGCCCGCCGGGCCGGCCTGGCGGCGGCCGACGGCTGGTGCCCGGTGGACCCGGCAAGCGGCCGCTCGCTGTTGCGGTCCCGCGCCTTCGTGATCGGCGATGCCGCCGACCACCCGGACAAGACCGCCGCCGCCGCCGCCGCGCAGGCGCGCCGGCTGGCCGAGGCCGTCGTCTGAGCGATCTCGGTCCCGCCATGCGGCGACGGCCGGCGCCCGGCGAGAGGCCGGAAACCCCATCCGTCGCTCGGATTTCGTGTCAGAAGTCCTCGGAGTCGATCGGCACCCCCGGCCGCATCTTTGACGAGCGGATGGCGAGGGCCGATTTGACGTGGCTGACATTGGGGGCCGCGGTCAGCCGCGAGGTCAGGAAGGTCTGGTAGGAATCCCAGTCGACGGCGACCACCTTGAGCAGGAAATCGGTCTCGCCGGCCAGCATGTGGCACTCGCGCACCTCGGGCCAGGTGGCGACCAGATCCTCGAATGCCTTGAGGTCCGGTTCGGCCTGGCTGTCCAGGCCGACCTGCGCGAAGACCGTGACCGTGTAGCCGAGCGCCGCCGGATCGATCTCGGCGTGGTAACCGCGGATGAATCCCGCCTCCTCGAGCGCGCGCACGCGGCGCAGGCAGGGCGGCGCCGAAATCCCCGCGCGGCGGGCCAACTCCACGTTGGTGATCCGGCCATCCTCTTGAAGATCCTTGAGAATTCGGCGGTCGATCAGGTCCAGCTTGACCCTTTGCATGCAACAATCCTTGATGAGTCCCCGGATTTGGAGAAAGGATATTACCCGCCCCGTCGTCACCCGCCAACCCATGTTGTGTGATTGCCGCGTCATGTCTCGCCAGGGGCCCGGCGGGCCGTCCGGCAATCCTCGGCGGCGCCTGGAAATGCCGTCCGGCCGCCAATATATCCTTGGCGATTATGCGGCGCCGGGGGTACGGTTTGGCGTCGCGACCCCTGCCGAAGGCTTCCAATCCCCGCCCTAACCACTTGAGGAGACGCAACCATGACCGAACGCACCGGAGTCATCACGTTCCAGGGAAACGGCCTGACCCTGCTTGGCAATCCCGTCGAGGCGGGCGCCAGGGCGCCCGAGTTCACGGCCCTGGCCAATGACCTGTCGCCGCGCCACCTGGCCGACTACGCCGGCAAGGTCGTGATCCTGTCGGCGGTGCCGTCGCTGGACACTCCGGTCTGCGACGCCCAGACGCGGCGCTTCAACCAGGAGGCGGCGGCGCTCGGCGACGACGTCAGGATCCTGACCCTGTCGGCCGACCTGCCGTTCGCCCAGGCCCGCTGGTGCGGCGCCGCCGGAGTGAGCGCCGTCGAGACCCTGTCCGACCATGCCCAGATGTCGTTCGCCGACGCCTACGGGGTGCACATCAAGGAACTGCGCCTGCTTGCCCGGGCGGTGTTCGTGGTTGATCGCGGCGGGGCGCTGACCCATGCCCAGATCGTGCCCGAGGTGACGCACGAACCCGACTACGCGGCGGTTGTCGCGGCCGCCAAGGCGGCCCTCTAGCCAGCGGCGATCCTTTCGGGATGAACGGGGACCGGCGACCGGCGGTCCCCGTTTTCGCGACGGCGGCGAAGGCTTGCCGCGCCGTCGCCCGGCCTCTATCATGCCGCCTTCCGTGTCCATGGGGAAGTGCCTCCGATGCCCGAAAGCCGTCATGTCAAGGTCCTGATTCTCGGTTCCGGCCCGGCCGGCTGCGCGGCGGCCATCTACACCGCCCGCGCCGCCCTGGAGCCGGTGATGGTGCGCGGCCTGCAACCCGGCGGGCAGCTCACCATCACCACCGACGTCGAGAACTATCCGGGATTCGCCGAGGCGGTGCAGGGACCGTGGCTGATGGAGCAGATGGAGGCGCAGGCCGCCGGCGTGGGCGCCGAGATCGTTTCCGACATCGCGACCTCGGTCGACCTCTCGAGGCGGCCGTTCGCCGTCGCCTGCGATTCCGGCGCCGCGTTCACCTGCGATGTGTTGATCATCGCCACCGGCGCCTCGGCCCGCTGGCTGGGGCTGGAGAGCGAGACCGCGCTGATGGGGGCCGGGGTCTCGGCCTGTGCCACCTGCGACGGATTCTTCTACCGCAACAAGGCGGTGGCGGTGATCGGCGGCGGCAACACGGCGGTCGAGGAGGCCCTGTACCTGGCCAATCTGGCATCCGCGGTGACCCTCGTTCATCGTCGCGATTCGCTGCGCGCCGAGAAGATCCTGCAACAGCGCCTGTTCGACCACCCGAAGATCGCGATGGCCTGGAACAGCACGGTCGATGAAATTCTCGGCGGCGGCATGCCGCCCGGGGTGACCGGGGTGCGACTGCGCGACGTGACGACCGGCCAGACGCGCGACCTCGCGGTCGACGGGGTGTTCGTCGCCATCGGCCATTCGCCGAACACCGGGCTGTTCACCGGCCAGTTGGAGATGGAGAACGGCTACATCGTCACCGCCCCGGACAGCACGGCGACCAGCGTCTCCGGCGTGTTCGCGGCCGGCGACGTCCAGGACCACGTCTACAGGCAGGCGGTCACGGCGGCCGGCACCGGCTGCATGGCTGCGCTGGAGGCGGAACGGTTCCTGGGTGGGCAGACGTGACCGGTCCGGCCTGCGGCCGCGCGGGGGAGCGGTCCCCCTTGGCGGCGGTCAGGCGAAATGGCCAAACGGGAGGACGTGAGGCATGGACTGGGACAAGCTGCGGGTGTTTCACGCGGTCGCCGAGGCGGGCAGTTTCACCCACGCCGGCGAACACCTGAACCTTAGCCAATCGGCGGTCAGCCGGCAGATCAGCGCCCTGGAGGAGAGCCTTCAGGTCCATTTGTTTCACCGCCACGCGCGCGGCCTGATCCTGACCGAGCAGGGCGAGCTTCTGTTCAAGACGGCGCACGACGTGTTCGCCAAGCTGGCGATGACCGAGGCCCGGCTGAGCGAGAGCAAAGATCGCGCCCAAGGCCCGTTGACCGTGACCACGACGGTTGCCTTCGGCAGCATCTGGCTGACCCCGCGTCTGAAGGAGTTCCTGGAGCACTGCCCGGATGTCGACCTGACGGTGATCCTCACCGACCGCGACCTGGACCTCTCGATGCGCGAGGCCGACGTGGCGATTCGCATGCTGCCGCCGCGCCAGCCCGACCTGGTGCAGCGCCATTTGCTCAACATGCCCTATCGCATCTACGCCCATCCGGACTACCTGGCGCGCCACGGCGCCCCGCAAAGCCCGGACGACCTGGACGACCACGCGCTGATCGTGTTCGGGGAGGGCGCCCGACCGCCGTTCACCAACGCCAACTGGCTGATGGACCTGGGGGCCGGACCGGACCGCCGACGGCGTCCGCTGCTGCGGGTCAACAACGTCTACGGCATGTACCGGGCGGTGTACAGCGGCCTCGGCCTGGGCGCCCTGCCCGACTACATCAACCGCGAGGGCGGCACCCTGGTCGAGGTTCTGGCCGACGTGGAGCAGGACCGGCCGAGCATCGATTCCTATTTCGTGTACCCGGAAGAACTCCGGCATTCCAAGCGAATCAGCGTGTTCCGCGATTTCCTGCTGCGCAAGATCGCCGAGTTCGAGTGACGTCACGCGGCGTCCGGATCGGCTCCGGAGCCACCGGTCGGCGTCGCCTGGCCGCGCGATGACGGCTGGATACGGAACCCGAATGCCAGTTGGACTCCGTATAATTTCAGAACTTTCGATGTTTTTCTCTCACTGCAATAAAAAAACTCCACCGCTCCAGGATCAATTGACGGACATACCTTCTTTCGGTAGTCATGCGCAAAATGCATGGCAGTTTTGTTATATCGCGGATGGACCGCGCATCATTTCTTACTAATATAACAATCAGACGAACGGCGAACGGTCCCATGGCGGCGATCGCGCCGGTGTGCGTCGCGGATTTTCGGGCGTGCTGCCCGGAATAGGGGCTCGCTCTTCCTCCCAGTTGGGTCGAGTCCCACGTCTCCCAGACGTGAAGCCTCCCTGTTGAACTTAGCCCCGGCCCATTGGCCGGGGCTTTCTTTTTCGATGGATAGCCGTCGTCGTGCTCGACGGGGCGGGTGGGCACGGTGGCGACGACCTCGGCATGCATCAGTCCTCCGCCAGCGCGCTGAGGAACCGCCGCCGCGTCCCCTCCAGGACCACGCAGGTCAGGCAACCGCTGTCATAGGCGCCGGTGTCGACGCCGATGCGGTTGTCGCGCAACTGCGGCCGGGGAGCGATGCTGTGGCCATGCACCACCACCGCCCCGAAATTCTTTTTATGACGCAGGAAGGAGTCGCGGATCCACATCAGGTCCGCCTCGCGCTGCCTGTCCAGGGGGCGCCGGGGATGCACCCCGGCGTGGGCGAAGAAATAGCCGCCGGCCCGATAGGAGATCGCGAGGCCGCGCAGAAACCTCAGATGCGCCGCCGGCACCATGTCGAACAGACCGTCGCGCAGGCGCTCGATATCGACATCCTCCGCGTCGCACGCCAGACCGTACGATTGCAGCGTCCGGTCGCCGCCGTTGAGCAGCCAGGACGTCGCAATGCGGTCGTCGCCGCCGAGCACCCGCTGCATCATGTCCTCGTGATTGCCCTTCAGGTTGACGGCCTCGAAGCCGGGCGGCGGACCGGCCGCCAGCATGTCGAGGACGCCCCGGCTGTCGGGACCACGGTCCACGTAGTCGCCGAGGTGGATCAGCAGCCGCCGGCCATCGAATCCGGTGGCGTCGGCGGCGATCGCGAGGTGGAGTCGGCCGAGCAGGTCACTGCGGCCATGAACGTCGCCGATCGCGTAGACACGCAGACCGGGCGGCAGGCTTGGCATGATCGAGACCCTCTATTGTCTCCGGCAACGGCATCGCCTTAAGATGTGGGCGCGCGGCATCGAAGGCAACACCCGCGCCCCGGGCGATCCGGCGCAGGGAACGGCATGGAAGACACAGTCCCGACCACCCACAACCCAACCCTGGGCATCGCCGGCGAGGAACCACCGCTGGTCGACCATCTGCGGCGCATCCGCAACAACCGTCAGGGCTGCATCGCGATTCATATCCACCTCTCCCGGCTGCGTCCCTACCATCGCGAGGCGGCGCACGTGCGGATCGCGGTGCGGGCGTTCGAGAACCTCTCGAACAACTATGACGCCAACCTCTACGTGGCCGCAAATTGCGACCTCGTGCTGATGTGCCGCGACGTGCGTGTCAACGACATCGACGTGGTGATCCGCAAGCTGCGCAACCTGTTCGCCGAGGACCCGCTGATCTTCGGCGAGGACGGCGGACGCGGCGAGCGGTTCGCGAGTTGGTACGACCTGGAGATCGACTACGGTCTCTTTCAGTCGATGCTCGACGACCTGATCGAGGACGGCCTGCGGATCACCGAGGACAAGGACGCCGCGAGCAGCGAGGTGGTGCTCGGCAAGCCGATCGACGCCCGCGCGCTGGCCGCCGTGGTCGACCGCTTGCAGCATACCCGCATCGCCGACCTGATCAGCCATCAGGCGGCGGTCGAGGTGGGCGGCGACGGCGGTCGGCTTCTGTTCCGCGAACACTACGTGTCGATCGCCGACCTCAAGAAGCGGGTCGCGCCGGGCGTCCACATCATGTCCGACTTCTGGCTGTTCCTGTACCTGACCGAGATCCTGGACCGCCGCATCCTGGCGGTGCTCGGGCGGCGCGACTTCGCGGCGCCGGGCCGGCCGATCAGCCTCAACCTCAACATCAGCACCGTCCTGTCGGCCGATTTCGACGCCTTCGCCATGCGGGTCGGCCCGAATGGCGACAAGGTGGTGGTCGAGTTGCAGCAAGTCGACGTGTTCGCCGACCTGAGGCTGTTCCGCGAGGCCCGCGACCGTCTGCGACGGCGCGGCTTCGCGGTCCTGATCGACGGCCTCCATCCGCTGGCCCTGCAATACTTCGATCCCTTGCCGCTCGACGTCGACTACATCAAGATCAACTGGTCGGGGAATCTGCTGTCGAGCGAGTTCAAGGGCCGTCTGCGGCAGGTGCGCGATTCGCTGGCCGAGATCCGCGACACCGTCGTGCTCGCCCGCATCGACGACGAGGACGCGATCAAGGTGGGCATGGAGATCGGCGTCACCCGGTTCCAGGGGCGTTTCATCGACCGCCTTGTGTCGGCCATGACGGCCGGCGGCCGGGCCTGAGAGGGAGTTGGAATGGCCACCGGGTTCGATAGCCAGCGCCGCCTGCCGAGCCAGGAGAAGCTGTTCCTCGATTACGTGCAGCGGCTGCACGACCACAAGGAGGGCCGCCGCCTCCTGCATATCCATATGTCGGGCTTGCGCCCCTACAACCGCCGCGACCATCATCTGCGGATCGCCGCCAACGGCTTCGAGCAGGTGATCAAGAGCCTTCAGGGGCAGCTGTTCACCCTCGCCAGCAGCGATCTCATCCTGGTGTTCCGCCGGGAGGCGCAGAGCGAGGTGGAAACCTCGGTCGTCAAGCTGCGGTTTCTGTTCGGCGACGATCCGCTGCTGATTCCGGAGAGCGACGGGGTCGATCGCTTCTGCACCTGGTACGACGCCGACGCCCAGTACACCGACATCCTCGACCTCGCCCGCTCGCTGGTGGCCGACGAGAAGGCGCGCGAGGCGCAGGTGGAGGCCGAGCAGGAAGCCAAGGCGGCGCTCCGGGTCAAGCAGGAGTTCGGCGAGCCGATCACGCCGCGAACCCTGGCGCGCCTGGAGGAGGCGCTCTCCAGGGCCGACCTGTCGAACATGGTGCGCCGCCAGTACGCCTCGGCGATCGTCGGCTCGGCCGCCCCGCAGCCGGTGTTCTCCGAACTGTTCATCTCGATCGGCGATCTGCGCGAGGCGATGACCCCGGGAATCGACCTCGCCGCCAATCGCTGGCTGTTCCAGCACCTGACCAGCGTGCTCGACCGGCGCGTCCTGTCGCTGTTGCGCAAGGACGACTATTTCACCCTGTCCGGCGACATCAGCTTCAACCTCAACGTGGTGACCCTGCTGTCGCCCGAATTCCTGGCCTTCGACGATTCGGTAACCGCCAGCCGGCGCGGCACGATGATGGTGGAGCTTCAGCGGATCGACATCTTCCGCGACCTCGGCGCCTTCATGTTCGCCCGCGAATTCATCAAGGAGCGCGGCTATCGCCTGTGCCTGGACGGCCTGACGCGCGATACCCTGGGCTTCATCGACCGCGAGGGGCTGGGCTTCGATCTGGTCAAGCTGATCTGGTCGCCCGACATGGCGACCGAGGACGAGCGGGAGATCGATCACCTGCGTGATCTGGTCGCCCGGGTCGGCGGCGACCGGGTGGTGATGAGCCGCTGCGACACCCGGCAGTCGATCGACTTCGGGCAGGCCATCGGGGTCGGCATCTTCCAGGGCCGCCACGTGGAGAACCTGATCGCCGAGGAACACCGCAAGCAGGATCTCCTGCAGCGCAAGCGGCGGCGCGGCTGACCGATGCGCGACGCACCACCCGACGGGAACCTCGGTGGCAACGCGGCGGCCGCCGCCGAACCGGCCATCATGGTGCGCGATCTGGTGAAACGGTTCGGCGAGGTCGGCGCGGTCGACCGAATCGACTTCGACGTCGCCGCCGGCTCGACCACCGCCCTCCTGGGCGGCAACGGGGCCGGCAAGACCACCACCCTGTCGATGCTGCTGGGTCTCCTGCTGCCCACCTCGGGCAGCGTGCGGGTGCTTGGCCACGACATCACGCGCGACGCGCGGCGGGTTCTGCCGCGCATGAACTTCTCCAGCCCCTACGTGGACATGCCGCGCCGCCTCACGGTGCGCGAGAACCTGACCGTCTACGCCCTTCTCTATGGAGTTTCGGACGTGGCGTGGACGATCGCCCGCTTGAGCGAGGAACTCGACATCGCCGATCTCTCCAGGCGGCCGTTCGGCGAACTGTCGGCCGGCCAGCGGACCCGCGTATCGCTGGCCAAGGCCCTGCTCAACGCGCCGTCCCTGCTGCTGCTCGACGAACCCACGGCGTCGCTCGATCCCGACAGCGGCGACTGGGTCCGCACGTATCTGGAGCGCTACCGGAAACGCGCCGGCGCCACCCTGCTGCTGGCCTCCCACAACATGGCCGAGGTGGAACGGCTGTGCGACCATGTGCTGATGATGCGGGCCGGGCGAATCGTCGATTCCGGATCGCCCGGCGACCTGATCGCCCGCTACGGTCGCGCCAACCTGGAGGAGGTGTTCCTCGACATCGCCCGCGACCGCCGGCCGGCCACGGAGGACGCGCCATGACCGGCGGCTCGTCGATGGTCCGCATCGGCGCCGTCATGCTGCGCCACCTGTACATCCTGCGCTCGTCCTGGCCGCGCCTTTTGGAACTGGCCTATTGGCCGTTCGTGCAGATGGTGCTGTGGGGGTTCATGACTCTGTTCCTGGTGCGCACCTCGTCCTGGTTCGCCGAGGCGGTGGGAGTCCTGATCTCGGCGGTCCTGCTGTGGGACATCCTGTTTCGCGCCAACCTGGGGGTGGCGTTGACCTTCATGGAGGAAATCTGGGCCCGCAACCTGGGCCACCTCTATGTCAGCCCGCTGCGCCCCTGGGAACATCTGGCGGCGATGATGAGCCTCAGCCTCATACGCACCCTGATCAGCGTGCTGCCGGCCGCCCTGCTGGCGCTGCCGTTCTACGGGGTCTGGGTGTTCGATCTCGGCCTGCCGCTGCTCGGCTTTTTCATCGGCCTGATGGTGTTCGGCTGGAGCATCGGCCTGTTCGTCGCCTCCCTGGTGCTGCGGTTCGGACAGGGCGCCGAGAGCCTGGCCTGGGTCGGAATCTTCGCTCTCGCGCCGTTGTCCGGCATCTATTATCCGATCGACGTGCTGCCGGGCTGGTTGCAGCCGGTGGCCTGGGCGCTGCCGTCGAGCCACGTGTTCGAGGGCATGCGGTCGGTGCTGCTGGGCGATGGTTTCCGGCCCGACCTGCTGGCCGCGTCGATGGCCCTGAACGGGGTCTACCTGATCCTCGCCGGGGCGTGGTTCCTGATCACCCTGCGTATCGCGCGGGTGCGCGGTCTGCTGCTCCAACAGGGGGAATAGACGATGGCGGCGAATGCGGCGAGGGTTTCGGCGAGGTTGCTGCCGGGATGGCCGGAGGGCGATGACCGCCATTCACGCCTTGTCTTCATCACCCGGAACGTGTCGGAGGCTTATGTTCGCAAGATTTTGAAGTCGATGGGGTTGGCGTGACCCCTGATCGCATCATACGGTGTTAACGCTGTTAACTTGGAGTGTGAATCATGAACGTTACCGACGAGACCGTCGCAGCTCTGTTTGACCGTTGGAACGAGTCACTGCAGACGGGTGACCCGAAAAAAGTCGTCGCCAACTACGCGGAACGCTCCATTCTCCTGCCCACGCTTTCCAATACGCCGTGCCTAACACCAGCGGAAAAAGAAGACTATTTCACCCGCTTTCTGCTCTTAAAACCATCCGCTGTCATCAACCTGCGCCAAATTGAAACCAGTGGTGATATTGCTGTTGATTCAGGCATCTACACCTTTTCTCTTGCAGCCAAAGGCGAAACCGTAAAGGTCCGTTACAGCTTCGTGTACAAATGGGATGGTGAGCAATGGCTGATCATTTCCCATCATTCTTCCGCAATGCCGGAAGGGTAGGGTGCGGCGCGGCCTCCGGAAAAAAGCGAGTGCACCTCCTCGCCCGTGTCCCACCTGGGGACTCTGCGGGCGTGTCAGAGCCCCAGACTGCCGATCTACGTGGACAGGGCGCTTTCAAGGCTACGACGACCGCATTGTGCCCCAATCGAACATATCATTGGGGTGAAACTACCGCACGCCCTGCGCCAATGGGCCGAACGCAATGGCGCCCGCGACCTGCACGTCAACGTGACCACCGGTATCGAGCCTGCCCGCGCCGACCGCTTCCTGCGCCGGATGGGAGTCCGGCAGACGGGAGGAAACTATGTCCTGGAGGGATTCTGATGGGAACCATCATTGTGTCGATGTGGGAAATCGCCGCAAAAAAAGCCCTATTGGTCCGATTTCTCTCCTGCCTTCTGGGAGTATTGGTCATGGCGGTCGAGGCAAGCGCAGAACCTGTTAAGGGCTTCCCGCCGCTTGGCCGAGTCGTAAAAACCATCTCGACCGCGGAGCCGATTGCAACGCTTGCCTGGAGTCCAGACGGAAAGTACGTATCGGGAATTGATTGGCGCGCCAAGGATCTTTACTTGTGGGATTTGCGGTCCGGACGCCAAGTTTGGACGGAGAAATACTATGGCGCGGGAGATGCGGATAGTTTGGAATTCAGCGTGGATGGACAGCAAATCATCACCGTCTTCATGGGATCCGCCCGCAAGTATCCGGAACACGTTCTGAGCCTGGTTTCGACGGCCACGGGAAAAGTGATCAGACACGTTTCCCTCCCACCGCCGAAGCGGGGGGCAAACCATGCAGGCGACTTCTCGATCGATCAGAACCTGGCGGCCGTGGCGATTGGGCAAACGGGCTACCTGGGCATCTTCGATACGTCCGACTGGACACTTCTCAAGCGTATCGGCCCGTTCGTAAACGAATATGGAAACAACCGTGGATTTCGCCTCGTCGCGCTGTCCCGAAAGCACGACCTTGTTATCACGGGAAGCGAAGGTTTCATCCATTCGTGGAGCCTTTCCAAAAATAAGCCCATCACGATGTTCGAGACTTATTTCATGAGTCACGTGACCGCAATCGCGCTCGATCGGTCCAGAGGAATTCTCCTTACTGGTGGAGATATGAACATACGGAGCAAGAAACCTCTTTTTGCTCCTGGAGAACCGATGGATTTTTCCAACGTCGAGCATGACGATTGGACGAATCTCCTGCGCGCCTGGGATCCATTTACGGGACAACAGATTAACATGGATCGAGGACCTGAGTGCAGCATTAAAAGAATTAAAACAAGCTCCGACGGTCGATTGATCGCGGCAACCTGTAGTGACCGGGGCATTGATTATGTTGTCGTCTGGCGCATCGAAACCGGAGAACTGCTCGGGGTTCACGGCGACCGTATCGAATCTGTGAAAGGCATCGCTTTCAGTCCCGATGGCGGAAGAATCGCGTACGCAAACCACGAAGGCATTCAAATTATCGAACTCGCGCCCCGTCTTCTGGGAGAATAGGAATGGCCGCTTCCCGTGCCTCATTCGTTATGGATGCCGCCATCCTCGCGGACCATGGAGATGGCCCCCAAAATCCGGACGGGTCTTAAAAAGGGATCGAAAGGCTGCGTGTCGGATGCGGCGTCGATTGAAGCGAAAGACGAGTTCATCGGGATAGGTTCGCACCGGTCTTGATGGTGGGACCGGGAGCGGCGGCGGCGGCCACGACCCCGTCGATCGTGAAGAACCCCCACCCCGTTGAAGCCGGGTTGGGGATTCTTCACGTTCGACTGTAGAGGCTCAGCCCCAACCGCGACCGGACCTGGACCGCCGAAGATGCCGTTGGAGTGCGGTCGCCGCGCACCGGACAAACGAGGCCGTCGGACCAGCGCTTCCTAGCGAGATACGCCGCGCGGGCCGCCCCCGGCCTTCACCTGTGTCCTTGCCCGCCTACTCCGCCGCCACGGTCATCAGGGTGGCCACGCTCACATACTTTCCCTGGGCGGCCGCCGCCGCCGCCACATCCGACAGGGACAGACGCGCCTGATCCCGATGGGGCACCGTGATGGTGGTGGCGTGGGGCACCGGCTCGCCCGCAAGGAAGATGTTGCGGATCTGCAACGGGGCGTCGGCCCGGGTGTCGTTGACCAGGTCAACGGCCATGGCGATGTCCGGCACGCCGTCGATGAGCATGTACTGACCCCGGGCCTCCTTCAGCACGGCATCGATGGCTTTGGGGTTCAGCGCCGCGAGCAGTTCGATTCCGGCGCCTTCCGCCGGCACCGCCATCAGCGCGGCGGCGCCGGTGAAGGACTCGCCTTTTGGAATCAGCGGCGCCTTGAAGTCCAGCAAAAGGCGGGCATTCATTCCGGTCTTCTCGCAACGCGGGTTGGTTGCGTCGTGCAGATACCGTTTTAGAATTGGCACCACTTCCACGCCCTGCTCCTCGCAGGTGCTCATGGCCGGCATTTCGACCGCGATCACGGCCGGCGCGGCCATGGCCTCGCCGGTTTCGGCGACGGCTTGAAGGTCCGACAGGTAGACGGTGCTGGTGGTCTCCACATCGCAGGCGGACAGGGCCAGCGATACCGCGCCCGCAAAGGCGATAGCAGCGGCAGTGGTGACTAGGCGGCGTTGAGTCATGGTGGTTTCCCCCTCCCCCCAGTAGCGAGGGCCCAAGAAAACCCCATGCCATGACGGGAAGGCAAGAGAATTTTCGCCGAGACCGATCAAACCGCCCGAGCCTTGATAATCCATGCTGGATTCAAGTTTCAACCGCGACACCGATTGATTGCGCGGAGGTTCGCGCGACCACCCATCGGCGCGGGAGCACCTCGAATCCCTTGGCCGTGTCGGATCGCTTGACGATCTCCGGCGTCCAATCGCCGATCCGGTTCAGGAAATCTCCAGCGCCGCCTCGACCTGCGTCACCCAGGCGGCGACCGTCGGATAGGCGGCCAGATCGAAACCGCCCTCGGAAGCAAGCCGGGCATAGGCGACGAGCCCGATGTCGGCCAGCGTCAGGCGGCGCCCAGTTTGCTCAGGATGTCCGCCAGCGCGGCATCCACCTGGTCCTCGGGCAGCCGGCAGGTTCCGGCGCCGTGATGGCCGCCGCCGCCATGGTCGAGCAGGATCTGGCCGATATTGGCGGTCGACGAGCGGTCGATGATCGACTTGCCGACCGCGATCTCGATTCGGCCGTCGGTCGCGTGGCGGGGCGACAGAACCACCGAAAGATTGCAGTCCGGGTACAGGCCGTAGATGATGAACCGATTGCCGGGATGGACCGTTTTTTCGGCCCGCAGATCGACCACCACCGTTGACCCGTGCCGGGTGGCATTGCGACGCAACTGCATTTCGTGGTGCTCGACCTCGCCCTGATAGCAGTGCAACCGCTCCTCGACGTCCGGAATTTGCATGATCTCGTCGATCGGGGTGTGACGGCAGTAGGTCATCATGTCGATCATCAACTGATCGTCGGGAATCGCGAAGGTCCGATAGCGGCCCAGCCCCGTCCTCGGATCGAGCAGGAAGTTGAGCAGCGTCCACTGATCGGGAGCGAGGATGTCCTCGATCTGATAATCGGCCGAGTCCGCGCGGTCGACCTCGCGCATCAGATCGGGCGAGATCAGCGGGAACCCGCCGGCGCCGCCGAAGTGCTCGTAGACCACGTGGGCGGTCGACGGCGCCGAGGGGTCGTTGACCACCTCGTCGCGCGCGTCGACCCGGCCAGCCTCGCTGACGTGGTGGTCGAAGCACTGACGCACGCCGGGCGCGAAGGGGAGGTTGGCGGAGATGTCTCGATCACCGATCTGGATCCGTCCCTGCTGCATCTGCCAGGGCTCGGCAAACAATACGTCATCGATCATATCGAGTTCGCGGAACAGGGCGCCGCAGACGACCCCGTCGAAATCGGCGCGGGTAATGAGTCGAAATTTCTCGTTGCTCACGGACCGGTCTCCATCGTTGCCACGGCAAGAATATCTGCCCGGCCGGCTCGCCACAATTCAGAAATCGCTACGGTTGCTGACCAATGCCTCGTGGAAGGTCGCCATTCCGGCATGACAGGCCACGGCGGCCCGCGCGAGTCCCACCGCCAGCACCGCTCCGGACGCCTCGCCAAGCCGCATGTCGAGGTGCATCAGGGCGCGCATGCCCAGATGCTCGACCACATGCCGATGGCCGGGTTCGGCCGATCCGTGAGCGATTCGGCAATGATCCAGAGCCCCCGGCCGGAACGCCTGCAAGGGCGCCGCCGCCGCGGTGCAGACGAACCCGTCGAGCAGAACCGGAATGCCCCACAGGCGGGCCGACACCACCGCCCCGGCAATCGCCGCCAGCTCGCGTCCGCCCAGGCAGCGCAACACCTCCAGGGCATCGGTCATCGCCGCCCGGTTGACGGCCACGCCGTCCCCGACCACGGCGGTCTTGCGGCCCAGCGCCTCGCCCTCGACGCCGGTGCCCGGCCCGGTCCAGCGGTCGGCGGTACCGCCGAACAGGGCCAGGCAGATGGCCGCCGCCGAGGTGGTGTTGGCGATTCCCATTTCGCCGAGACACAACAGGTCGGCGTCACGGTCGATGGCCTTCATGCCGAACGCGAAGGCGTGCACGAACTCGGCCTCGGTCATCGCCGGGCCGAGGGTGAAATCGGCGGTCGGACGCTCAAGATCCATCTCGTCGACCGTGAGCGCCACGTCGAAGGTCTTGCAGAGCTGGTTGATCGCCGCCCCGCCGGCCAGGAAATTGGCCACCATCTGCCGCGTCACCTCGATCGGAAAGGCCGACACGCCACGTGCCGCCACGCCATGGTTGCCGGCGAACACATGCGCCGAGACAAGATCGAGGCGTGGCGGGTGGCGCCCCTGCCAGGCGGCCAGCCACTTGCTCAGGTCCTCCAGGCGACCGAGCGATCCTTGCGGCTTGGTGAGCTGCGGCTCGCGCGCCGCCGCCCGCCGCGCCGCCGCGTCGTCGGGTCCCGGAAGGTCTTGGAGCAAAGCTCGCAGATCATCCATGGATTTGATTTCGGGCAGTTTTTTCATTCGGTTCTTCTTTCTGGCAATGAATCGGCCCGATGACCTATAACCCATCGAAGTTGCTGTGCAAAGGAGCCCTTGCGATGTCCGACCGGGATTCGGCGGCCGATGTCGGCGTCGATCTGCTGCTGGCCTTCGGCTTTCTGACCCGTCTGCCGGTTCCGGCGCGGGCGTGGTCGGGCGGCACCGGGCGGCTGGCCCGCGCCGTATGGGCGTTTCCGCTGGTCGGTCTGGCGGTCGGGCTGCTGGGCGGCGGCGTCTGGCTGGCCGCCGACCTGGCCGGGCTGCCGGCGTTGTTGTGCGCCGCCATCGCCGTGCTGGCCACCGTGATGGCGACCGGCGGCCTGCACGAGGACGGGTTGGCGGACGTGGCCGACGGAACAGGTGGCGCGACCCCCGAACGGCGGCTCGAAATCATGCGCGACTCGCGACTCGGCAGTTATGGCGCCCTGGCCATCCTGTTCGCGGTCCTGCTGCGGATCATCGTCTATGGCGGCCTCGGCGATGCCGCCACCGCCGTCGCCCTGTTCGTCGGTGCCGAGGCGTTCTCGCGCGGCCTGCTGCCGCAGGCCATGCTGCGGCTGCCTCCGGCGCGCGCCGACGGCCTGGGGCGCGGGGCCGGCAAACCGCGCGAGGGGCCGGCCAACGCCGCCGTGCTGCTTGGCGGCGCCATTGCGCTGATTGCCCTTGGGCCACTGGCCGGAATCGCGGCGATGGCGGCCGGCGGCCTCGCCGCCTGGGTGGTCGCGGCCTGGGCCAAGCGACGGCTGGGCGGCCAGACCGGCGACGTGCTGGGCGCCATGCAACTCTGCGGTTCGGTATGCTTCCTGATCGGCGCCCTTCTGGGAGGAGTCCAATGAGCGAGATCACCCGTTGGTGGTGGGTCCGCCACGCTCCGGTGCCGCCGGAGGTTCACGGCGGCCGAATCTACGGCGCCGCCGACGTGCCCTGCGACTGCTCGGACTCCGAAGCCTTCGCGGGGCTGGCCCGCCGCCTGCCGTCCGGAGCGGTGTGGGTGGTCAGTTCGCTGGCCCGCACCCGCCAGACGGCGGCGGCCATCGCGGCGGCCGGCCTCGACGGCCCGGCCGACCCGGAGACGGTCGCCGCCTTCGCCGAGCAGGATTTCGGCGGCTGGCAGGACCGTAGCTGGGCCGACCTGCACGCCGCCGCCGATCCCGCGATGGTCGACTTCTGGCGCGTTCCGGCCTTGACCCGCGCGCCCGGCGG
The DNA here is from genome assembly GCA_028282245.1 of Magnetospira sp. Lineage (GTDB taxonomy): Bacteria > Pseudomonadota > Alphaproteobacteria > Rhodospirillales > Magnetospiraceae > JANQGL01. Next base: position 12,882 of record JANQIL010000101.1, on the reverse strand, counting down.
TGAGAGCTTCGCCGATGTGATCATCCGCGCCGCTCCGGCGGTGGAACAATTGACCGCGCGGCATGCCGGGCGCGACGTGATCGCGGTGGCCCATGGCGGCACCATCCGCGCCGTTCTGGCCCACGCCCTGCGCCTCGCTCCGGAACAGGCCCTTGCCTTCCGGGTCGACAACTTGTCGGTGACGCGCATCGACCACATCCCGGGCGGCAGCCTGGGCGGCCGTGGCCCGGCTTGGCGGGTCGGCGCGGTCAACGTGCCGCCGGACGGCGGTCTCGACTGAGCAACACGGACGACCCACGATGAGCGATCCCGACACCTCCCCGCTCCCCTCCGCCACCCTGGTTCTGGGCGGCATCCGCTCCGGCAAGAGCGCGTTCGCCGAACGGCTCGTCGAGGCGGCCGGCGACGGCCTCTACATCGCCACCGCCGAGGTCAACGACGACGAGATGGCGGACCGGGTCCGGCGCCACAAGGAACGGCGCGGCGACAGTTGGACGACGGTCGAGGCGCCGCTCAACCTGGTGCCGGCGATTCGCGACGCCGACCGTCCGGTGCTGGTCGATTGCGTGACCCTATGGCTCAGCAACCTGATCTACGCGCAGGCCGACGTGGCGCAGCAGGTCAAGGCGCTGGGCGCCCTCCTGATCGATCCGCCGCAACCCATAGTGGTGGTTTCCAACGAGGTCGGCCTGGGCGGCATTTCGGGTCAGGAATTGCAGCGCAGCTTCGCCGATCTTCAGGGCGCCACCAACCAGATCCTGGCCGAGGCGGCGCGCCGCGTCGTTCTGATCACCGCCGGCCTGCCCCTCGTTCTGAAGGACACCGCCCGCACATGAAACCGCGCACTCCGGCCACCGTGATCACCGGCTTCCTGGGCGCCGGCAAGACGACCCTCGTCCGCCACCTGATCGAAAACGCAAACGGCCGCCAGTTGGCCCTGGTGATCAACGAATTCGGCGACCTGGGAATCGACCGCGACCTGCTTGACGGCTGCGGCATCGCCGGCTGCGCCGACGGCGACGTGGTGGAGCTGACCAACGGCTGCCTGTGCTGCACGGTGGCCGACGAATTCCTGCCGACCATGGAGGCACTGCTCGACCGGCCTCGGCCGCCGGACCATATCGTGATCGAGACCTCCGGACTGGCGCTGCCGAAACCGCTGGTCAAGGCGTTCGACTGGCCGGACGTGCGCTCGCGGCTGACCGTGGACGGGGTGATCGCGGTGGTCGATGCCCCGGCGGTGGCGGACGGCCGGTTCGCCGACGATCCGGCGACGGTGGCGGCGCGGGCCGACGCCGATTCGGCGCTCGACCATCACGAGGCGCTGGCCGAACTGTTCGAGGACCAACTGGCCTGCGCCGATCTGGTGTTGCTCAACAAGACCGACCTCGCCACGGCGGCCGATCTGGAACGGGCCCTGGGAATCGTGCGCGGCGGCCTGCGCGACGGAGCGCGGGTGGTGCGCACGGCGCACGGGCGGATCGATCCCCGGGTGGTGCTGGGGCTCCAGGCGGCGGCCGAGGATGACCTGGATGGCCGGCCGTCGCGCCATGACGGCCCGCACGACCACGATCACGACGACTTCGAGAGCTTCGTGGTCGATCTCGGCCCGGTGACCGACCCGTCGCGTCTGGAGGGCGCCATTCGGCGCGCCGTGGCGGCGCACGACGTGCTGCGGATAAAGGGATTCCTCGACGTGCCCGACAAGGCGCTCCGGCACGCCGTGCAGGCGGTCGGGCCGCGCGTCGACCGCTATTTCGACCGCCCCTGGGCGGCGGGCGAGCGGCGGGCCAGTCGTCTGGTGGTGATCGGCCCGCACGGGATGGACCGGGCGGCGGTCCGGGACCTGTTGACCACGTGACCATTCGCCGGACGCGGGCGCCCCGCGCCACGCCATCGCAGTGGAGGGCGGACGCGGAACCAGACAGGAAAAATAAAAATTCATAATCTTTTAATAAATTACATAAAAATCTAAATTAATTCTTGCAAAATTGACCATCCGAACTTCGCGCCTTGGCGCAGATATTACATCTGAATTTCCTGATTCAAGTGGACAATTAACAGAATTTAATTTACAAGTGAACCCGTTGAATTTGGGAAAGTCGAACAATGGGGAATAGCGCCATGTCCGAGGATCGGGCGGTTGGCACGTACCGGATCGGCCGCGTGCTTTCCAAAACCCTGAAGGTCTTTTTCGGCAATATCATCGCGTTCACGATCCTGGCCTTGATCGTGATGTCGCCACAGCACATCCTCACCTATTTCACGGTGCAGGGTTCCGCCGACGGCATGGCGGCGCCTCAGATCTCGGATACGCACCTGATCATGATGCTCTTGGGGGTCCTGCTTTCATTGATCCTGGGCGGGTTGCTGTCCGCGGCGGTCACCTACGGCACCTACCAGAACCTCGGAAACCGCCGGGTCTCCATCGGCGATTGCATCGGCAACGGTCTAAAACTTCTGCCGTTGGTAATCGGGATCAGCGTTCTGTTCGGCCTGATGCTCTCGATGGGGATGCTCCTGCTTGTCATTCCCGGAATCATCGTCCTGGTGATGTTTCTGGTCTGCGTCCCCGTGGCGGTGGTCGAGCGCCCGGGCGTGTTCGCCAGCTTTCGCCGCAGCCGGGAGCTCACCAAGGGTCTCCGCTGGCGGGTCCTCGGCAGCTACCTGGTCGGCATGGTGATTATGGTCGGTTTGTCGATGGTGATCGGTCTGGTCTCCGTGCTCTTGGCCGCCGCTCTCGGTGGCGAGTTTTCCACGCTTGCCGCCGTGTTGGTGGAATACGTCATCAACAGCATCGCCTATGCGTTCCTCGCCGTTCTGGTCGCCGTGATTTACCACGAACTGCGCGTCGCCAAGGAAGGTGCCAGCGTCGACGAGATCGCCGCCGTCTTCGACTGACCTCGTGCCGCCCGGCGATTGAACCGACCGGAAAGGCCATTTCATGGGAAACCCGAATAATTGATTCGGGTTTCCCGCCCCTCGCCGCAATGGCGACGCGACACGGAGTCCGAATTGTGATGATTTGGACTCCGCGTCAATCGTGCTTGGAGCGCTTGTGCCGGCCAAGCAGCATGCGGGCCTCCAGCCGGGCGCGCAACGCGGCGTAGTAGGCATCGAGAAACGCCTTCTGGTCGGTCCACGCCGCACGGTCGCGATAGTCGATCTTGTGGCGGATGCGGGCCGCGACCTCCGCGATCACCTCGGACGCCGCTTTGTCGTCGCGGCGCAGGATGTCTTCCAGCGTCTGAAGTTCCAGGACCCCATAGACGTCGAGTTGACGCTCGGTGAACGTGAATACGGGCGTGGCGTCGGACCCGGAGCCCGATGCGTCGCGCTCGGCGACGAGATCGTCGAGCAGCAGGCCTTTCGGCACCACGATCACCCAGGTTCCGGCGATCAGATCGCCGACGCGCAAGGAATCCTTGTTGAGGAACGGCATCAGGACGAAAATTCCGACCCAGATCCAGGCCAGGAGCTGGGCTCCGGCGTCCAGGGCGGTGTCCCCCTGCGACAGGACAAGGCTCACCGGCAGGAACAGCTCGATCTCGCGCATCAGGTTGCGGGCGAACACCGCGTCGGACCGCAGTTGCCCGCCCCGCCGGTCGACCACCCGCAGGCCCAGGGCCCTCTTTCCGGGCGTCTGCCCGTGCCAGCGAAGCTCGAAGAACGAAAAGTAGCAATTGCGGACCAGGAAAAACCCGATCAATCCCAGGGACAGCGCCACCGAGGGATTCAGGGCCGCCAGGCTCTGGATAAGGACGAGGATCATGACGACGATAACGGCCAGCATGATCAGGAGATCGATGATCATCGCCGCTGCGCGCTCGCCCCGGTCCGCGAGGTTCAGGCGCAGAACGACCCCTTCCGGGGTCGTGATCTCGCGCTCCCGGCGCAAGGGACCCCGCGCGCCGGAGGCGGAGGGCCGGGCATCACGCCGCGCCATCGCCTGCCCTCCGTCCGGCGAATCCGAAATAGCTTATCCATATCAAGAGCATGACGCTTCCGATGAAGGCGCGTCCCCAGGAATCGGTCACCATTTGGCGGGCGAAGCCCTCAAGCAGCCCGGCAACCAGGAACAGCGCGACCGCGCCGACGACGATGCGTCCGGCCAGCCGTCCCTGGCGCCACAGGGCATCGGTTCGCGAATCCCGGCCCGGCAGCACGATGGCGGCGCCGAGCATCATGCCGGCGGCGGCGCACAGGAGGATGGCCAGAATCTCGGTCGTCCCGTGGATCGACGCCCATGCCCAGAACTCCCAGCTCAATCCGTGTCGCGCGTACAGGGCGGCCATGGCGCCGATTATGGCGCCGTTGTAGAGCAGCAACAGAATGGTGGGAACCCCCAGGGCGAAACCGAGAGCGAAACAGAAGAAGCCGACCGTGGCGTTGTGGGTGAACAGGTAGGACGCGAAGAAGTACAGGGTGTCGTCGACCCGAAAGAAACCCGGATACAGCGCCGATCGCAACTCGGCGGCGGTCGAGGTCGGCGATCGTCCGTCGGCCAGGGACTCGGGAACGAAGGTGTAGAACCAGGCCGGCTGATCGAGGGTCAGGAACAGCCCGGCGAGAACGCCCAGAAGCAGAACGCCGCCTGCTCCCAGCAGATGCCAGGCCGACGCGCGCACCGCGGCGGGAAAATCCCGCCAAAGGAATCCGGCAACGGCATCGACGAAATTGCCTCGCGCGCCATAGACGCTAAGATAGGCGCGTCCGGAAAGCCTCTCCAGGTGGACCAGGAGATTGCGGTCGAGGGAGATGCCGCGCGCCACCGAGAGAGAGGACAGGGTCGCCCTGTACAGCGTCGGCAGCCTGTAGATCTCCTCGACGTCGAGCGCGCGGATTCCCTGCTTCTCGGCTTTCGTGACCAGACGCTCCAGATCCCGCCAGACCTGCTCCCGTTCGCGGCGAAAGGCATAGCTTTTCGGCAATCCGTCGGCCACTAGATCTGCTCCAGTCTCTTGATCGTCAGGTAGCGGTTCAGCAGGTCGGTGCTCAGATCGGCGGCCCGGGCCTCCAGGCAATGGATGCCGAGCCGCCGCAGGCGTTCGAGAACGACCCGTCGTTCCTTGGCAAAGCCCTCGGCCACCACCGCCCGCAGCACGTCGGTCATGGTCGCCGGGGGCGTGTCGGCCAGGATATCGAGGGCGGGGTCGCGCAGGCTGACGAACAGCACGAGGTGCCGGACGGCCAGCCGCTGGAGATTTTCGAGCATCAGCTCGGCGGTCACCGTATCGACGAAATCGCTCAAGACGATGATCAATGATCGCCGATCGAGGCCGTCCATCAACTCGCCGAGGCCGAGGGTGAAATTGGTTTCCTCGTGGTGATAGTCCAATTGCGCGGCGGCCTGTTGCAGGCGATCGAACGCCCTGATGCCGCCGATGGGGCGGGAATAGTGCCGAACCCGCGCATCGAAACCGAACACCCCCACCCGGTCGCCGCTTCTCAGCGACGCCCATCCAATGACCAGACCGGCATTGATCGCGTGGTCGAGCTTCGGAATGCCGTCCAGGGGCTCGCTCATCAGGTGGCCGGTGTCGAAGGCCAGCAGAATTTGATGGTTACGCTCGACCTCGAATTCCTTGCAGATCAGCGCCCGGTGCTTGGCCGTTTGTTTCCAATCCACCGATCGGGTGTCGAGGCCGGGCACCCAGTCGCGCAGCGCGTTGAACTCCGATCCGTCGCCCCGCTGGTGTTGCAGTTTTTCGCCGTGCAGAGCGTTGCGGGCCGAGAACCGCAACGCCGCCTGCTTGACGGCATGGACATTCGGAATCACCGGAATGGCGCCGTCCAGCGCGATCACCCGCTGATGACGCATCAGGCCCAGGGGACCGCGCCACCGGAGCCAGACACGGTGCACGTCCGCCAGGCCCCGGCGCGTCGGATCGAGCGGCACGGCGACGCTGCCCCGTCCGCCGTCCGGAACGGGACACATGGCGCGCGGCAGCGGCGCCAGGACGCCGCCGACATCGAGCACCGTTTCCACGGTCGCGCCGCGCCGGCCGCCGTCGAAAGCGATGTCGAGATTCAGGCGACCCGTCTCGCCGATAAACAGGACACGCGGCGGCGTCACGCCGACCCGCACGGCCCGCGCCGGCGGCACCGACGCCGCGTCGATCCCCATCAGCAGCAGCGCGGCGCCGAGCCACGCGACCCCGAGCATCCCCAGTCCGTCGTCGACGATGAACGCGAACAGCGCCACCGGAACGCCGGCGGACAGAAACAGGGCGGCGCGGAGGGTCGGGCGCATCAGCGCGGCACCGGACTCTGGTCGAGAATCTGCTGAATGACCGTGTCGGCATCGAGGCCCTCGATCTCGGCCGCCGCCGACAGGACAAGTCTGTGGCGCATCACGGGCGGCAGCAATCGCTTGACGTCGTCCGGGATCACATAGTCGCGACCGTCCAGGGCCGCATAGGCGCGGGACGCGGCGGCCAGCATCGCGGCGGCGCGCGGCGACGCGCCGACGTGCAACGACGGATGCTCGCGGGTCGCGCGGACCAGATCGACCACGTAGTCGGTCATTTCGGGGGACAGATGCAGCCGGGCGACGAAGCCGCGCATGGCTTCGAGCCTGTCGAGGTCGGCGACCGGGCGGATGTCGAACTTGTCAAGGTCGACGATCGCCAGCCGGTTGCCGTGCCGTCCGACGATCAGGCGTTCCTGATCGCGCGACGGATATTCCAGCAGGTGCTTGAACAGGAACCGATCGAGCTGCGCCTCGGGGAGCGGGTAGGTGCCCTGCTGCTCGATCGGGTTCTGGGTGGCGATGACCATGAACCCGGGACTCAGCGGATGCGTCTTGCCATCGATGGTGACCGCCCGTTCCTGCATCGCCTCCAGCAGCGCCGCCTGGGTCTTCGGCGGCGTCCGGTTGATCTCGTCGGCGAGCAGCAGTTCCGTGAAGATCGGCCCATGGGTGAGCACGAACGCGTTGGTCCGGAAATCGAACAGATTGGTCCCCAGCACGTCGCCGGGCATCAGGTCGGGCGTGAATTGTATGCGCCCGAAATCGAGGTTGAGAGCCGCCGCGAAGGTGCGCGCCAGCAGCGTCTTGGCGGTGCCGGGCACGCCTTCGAGCAGCACGTGGCCGTCCGACAGCAGACCGACCAGCAGCAGGTCAAGCGCCGCGTCCTGCCCGACGACGACCTTGCGGACCTCCGTCCTCAGATTGTCGGCGACCGATTGGACGGTTTGCAGGTCCATGAATCATCTCCTGTTTCCAGCGATGTAGTCGGAGGGCCGTCTTGACGACCGAGGGATCGAGCGAGGTCCGGGCGGCGGAATGACGGTCGACCCGGGAGCACAGGTCCGCGAAGCGGTCCCGAACCCCCCGCGCCTCGGCCAGGCCGTCGAGCCAGGCGGTCAGCCGCTCGTCCCGCAGGGCGCCGGGCGCGTGCAGGGCCCGCGCGACGGCCTGCAGGACCGCGTCGCGATATCGCGGCAGGGCCCGACCCGGGTGCCCGGCATAGAGCAGCAGGTCGGCGGTGCTGTCGATCAGCGTCATCTTGCCCGGCTCCAGCGCGGCCCCCGACGGGCGCGGGGCGCCAAACCGCCCGGCGGCGGACCAGATCAGCACCGCGATGGAGGCCACGGCGAGCAGGGTGACCGGCAGCAGGGGCATCGAGACCAGGTTCGCCCAAAGACTGGGGGTCCAGTTGAAGCCATGAACGGTCTCGTCGAACACGACCGGACCGCCGCGCCTCAGATCGTTCAGGAACGACGCGATCATCAAGGCGTTGTCGCCCTTGCCAAGGCCGTGGTTGGACAGGATGTCCGGATCGGACAGGACCCAGACCCCCGAGCCCGACGGACCGTAGCGTCCCAGCAGCACGCCGTCCCGGGTGCCGACAATCCTTGTCAGCCGGCGCGACGAAAGCAGTTGGATGTCGGTCTCGAAGGTCGGCGCCGGATAGGGCGACGGGAGCCATGTTACCGGCGGCGGCACCCGCAGGACGCTTGCGGGCGCCGGCAGGGTCCCGAGGACCAGCAGCATCCGCGCGCCGTCAACGGGGGTCGGCGCCAGGGTCCAGCGCGGCTTCCGCGGGTCCGCGCGCGCCGTCCATTTCGGCAGAACGACGACCACGGGCCGTTCGTTCAACCGTTCCCGGATGACCGCCAAGTGCCTCGGGTCGGGTTCGGCGAGAACCAGCACCCCGTTGTACGACAGCCGGCTCAACTCCCGATGCCGGCTGACGACGACCGGAATGTCCAGGCGCCGCAGCACCTCCACCAATCCTCGGTGCCCGACGGCCGCCTCGGAATAGACGTGCGTTCCGACGGGGCGCCGGTTCTCGACGTTGTCGCTCAAGACATCCAACAACAGGGCGCCGCAGAAGGCGAGCCCTCCGGTGACGATGAGGATGGCCAGCGTCCGGGGCGCGAACGGGCTGTTTCCGTCCATCACGTGGTCTTCAGGCCGGCGGCGACATGGCGGTAATGGTCGCGACAGGTGGCATACAGGTCGGCGGTCAGCCGGCGCCCCCCGAACTGCCCCAGTTCCTCCGTCGCGATGATCACCTTCAGGGCGGGACGAATCGACTCCGGAAGGGTCTCGTCGCGCAGCAACTCCCGATTGGTGCGCATGGCCGTTTGGCGCGGATTCTTGTCATGGGTGAAAAGCTCGAGGCTCATCAACAGAAGCACGCGGATGGCGGCGACGTAATCGCCCATGGCCGCCAGGCGGTCGGCACCCGCCAGGTTCACGGCGTCGTCCGGCGTGGCGTCCGCCGGCGGTCGTCCGGCCGCCTCTCCGACAACCGCGCCAGTCCCGCCGGCGATCCGCAGCCGGTCCGCCAGGCCCTGCAAGACGATATAGGCCACGATGGCGCCAGCGGCGGCGATGGCGACCCAGGTCAGAATCTCCCACAGGGGCGAGACGTCGCGATTGGCCGGCTTGGCGACGGGATCCGGGGAGACCTCCGATGTCTTTTCGTGGACGGAGTCCGGGAATTCGGTCTGGAATCGGCTGTCGGACAGGACCTCGTCGACGGTCTCGCGCACCGCATCGGCGTCCAGCGCCATGGCGGCGCCGACCGGACCGGCAACAACGGCGACCATGACGACGACAATCCAAGGAGGCAACGCCCTATTTCGCCGCGACCGCACGTCATTCCTCCGGGATCAGCTCCCCAAACAGGTGGAGATCATAAAATGATACCGAAGGGTTTCCAGCGAAATCGCGGCCACGGGCGGCACGGGCGCCAATCGCGGCGCCCCGAATGCAAGGATTCGGACTCCGCATCGCTCAGCCGTCCTCGAAACAAGCGGCGACCAGTTGCCGGAAGGCCTCGGCGCGGTGGCTCATGGCATGCTTGTCGGCCGGGTCCATTTCGCCGAAGGTGGCGGCGTGGCCGTTGGGCACGAACACCGGATCGTAACCGAATCCACGGCCACCGCGCGGCGGCCAGACGAGTTGTCCATGCACCGTTCCCTCGAAGCATTCGGCATGGCCGTCGGGCCAGCAGAGGGCCAGGACACAGACGAAATGGGCGGCGCGGTCACTCCGTCCGTCAAGGGCCTGCTCGATCCTGTTCATCGCCGCCATGAAATCCTTGCCGGGCCCGGCCCAGCGCGCCGAATGGATGCCGGGGGCGCCGCCCAGGGCGTGCACGGCGAGGCCGGAATCGTCGGCCAGGGCCGGCAGCCCGCTCCCCTCGGCCGCCGCGCGGGCCTTGATGAGGGCATTGCCGACGAAATCGTCGGCGTCCTCGACCGGTTCGGGAAGGCCCAGGTCCGATACCGACGCCACGTCGACGCGGAACGGCGCCAGCAATTCGGCGATCTCGCGCGTCTTGCCCGGATTGTGGCTGGCGATGACCAGCCGATCCCCGACGAAGCGGCGGGCCATGTGTTCAGTCCCTGAGGCCGAGGGCGTCGGCCTGGCGGGCCGTCAGGTGGGCGATCCCGGTCTTGGCGAGGGACAGGAGGGCCAGGAAGTCGGCCTCTCCGAAAGGGTCCTCCTCGGCGGTGCCCTGGATTTCCACGATGCCGCCGGCCCCGGTGAGCACGAAGTTGGCGTCGGCCTGGGCGTTGGAGTCCTCGGCGTAATCGAGATCGAGCACCGGCACGCCCTCGAACAGGCCGCAGGACACGGCGGCCACCGAATCGGTCATCGGCACGCCGGGCAGGATGCCCATCTCGACGATTTTCTTGAACGCCTCGTGCAGGGCCACGTAGGCGCCGGTGATGGCGGCGGTGCGGGTGCCGCCGTCGGCCTGGATCACGTCGCAGTCGACCTTGACCTGCATCTCGCCCATGCCGGACAGGTCGGTCACCGCGCGCAGCGAGCGGCCGATCAGGCGCTGAATCTCGTGGGTGCGGCCCGATTGACGGCCGCGCGCCGCCTCCCGGTCGGTGCGGGTGTGGGTGGAGCGCGGCAGCATGCCGTATTCGGCGGTCACCCAGCCCCTGCCCGAATTGCGCATCCAGCCCGGAACCCGTTCCTCCACGGTCGCCGTGCACAGCACGTGGGTATCGCCGAAACGGGCCAGACAGGACCCCTCGGCGTGCTTGGCGACCGCGGTCTCAAGGCGAATGTCGCGCATCTGATCGGCGGCGCGTCCGGACGGTCTCATGGTTGGCTCCCCCCGTTTTTCCTTGTCGGACGGAGGCTAACCGGAACCGCGCGGTGGGGCAAGGCGATGGTCGACGCGAACGAGACCGTTGCTTGCCAATGGCAAAAAGCTCGCGTTGATAGCGCATGATATCAATACCAAAATACTACGCATATTCTCTCGAAACCAGACATCCGACCATTCAAGCAATCTCGGGCAAGCGACTGGGGGTTTCGAGATTTCTAAGCTTTCGATACGCGGCTTTTGCTCGTTCGAGGCGCCCTTCACCAGCTTTTTCCGGTTTCCGCCTTTCGGTTTCCGCCCAAGGATCGTCGACGCGTTCAACCGCATGCAGAAACGCGGCGGTCGCGGCAAGTTCCAACTCGATGGAATCGATTTTCGCCGCCTTTTCGGCAAAGGTTGCCCGCACCCCCTCGACACGCGCACCCGTTCTATTAGTATCCCTATAAATTGTATAGAAGCCGCCCCAGCTTGCGTTCCTGTCTTCCTCGGCCACCAAATCAAAAGCGCCGGCAACATGGATGGCGTCGGCCAGTTCTTCGCTATACGGACCATAATGGCGGTATTCGAAACGGAACCCATTTCCCAGGCCCGTCAGTTCCAGTAGATAGGCGACCTTTTGCAGACGCGTCCGGCCAACGATTTCCCCTCCGGCATCGCGCACGATCCTGGCGGCCTCGAGTCGACCCGGCCTATGCCCCATCTTAGCCATCCTCCTTGATCTTTTGCGCGGTCACATCCCTGATCACCGCGACGGCCTCTGCGTCCTCTTCGTCGGTATACGCGCGAAACACCTCGAAGGATTCAAGCGCGGCGACAACCGGCGACCGATCCGCCATGTCCAAGATTCTATCATCGACATCGCTCCGAATGCGAATCTGATTTAATGGCCCCTTCGATTCTTGAAAGGGTTTGTAGGGATCCCGCGTCGCCTGATCGATGAGAATGCGCGGCCCATGGTTTGAATTTTCCTCGGACCAAGCCTCTAATTGCTCCTCGATCAACTTGCTGACTCGTGTGAGCTTTCTCTTCACGCTCTTCACGTCGGTCTGGGTTGCGGTGTGCCTTGGCCAATCAGGAGCAATTTTCGCGATCAATTCCCGGCGAATGTCCTTACATTTGAGTAGCTTCCGGTCCCTTAACCGCACCGCAAAATCTTGTGTCGTGCGGTCGCTCGCCTCCACCAGCATCGGTAACGCACCAAGGAATACCGTATCATCCAACGCCATCGCGTTGTCGAGTGAATCGGGATTTGCGGCAAACTCCAGGATGGGGTGTCTTGGTGGCAAGCCGGTTTGTGTTGCGCCCCCGTCTCGCACGAGAGTCACCAACCGGACGATCAGCGCCGAAAATATCTTCTCCGCCGCGCGAGTCGCCTTATGGAAATAAACCTTTGAGTAGAGTTGAAATAGAGACAGCACGTATGTTTCCGCCGCGTGATAGGCTTTTCGTCCAAGGACGAAAGTCTCGATGTCTCCAAGGTTCGTTTCGTCCGTCCCCGTCTGAATGGTGCCAATTTCCAAATTGGCTTCGAGCCAACGGTAATCGATGCCGCTGTTTCGTACGCCGGTCATAAGCCTATCGCGCTGCATGTAGTCCAACCGGTCAGCATCGAACTGACTGGAAACGACGGCATCGTACAACGTTGCCGCGCCGTTTTTCTTAACGACATCGGCCACGTCGTTTGCAAATCCGCTGCTTTTTTCGCAAAGTATTTCTGCAACCTCGCCGTTTCGTATCATATAATCACCAACAATCGTATGATCCGCCACCTTGAGATTCAGCTTTTTACCAATGTCCTCGAAAGCATGGCTAAACATACCGTGACCGAGATCGTGAACCAAAGCCGCAGCAATTGTTGTCTCCGCTTTGTCGCGATCAAATCGTTTTGACTCCAAGTAACGCTCGATGATTTTCATTAGGGATCGAGCTGTATGAAACACGCCAACGCTATGAGCGAACCGGCTATGAGTCGCGCCAGGATAAACCAACTCCGAAAAGCCCAGCTGACGAACGCGGCGAAGGCGCTGGAAGGGACGAGTCTGAATCACACGCCACAAAATTTGTTCGAATTTTTCATTCTTGAATTCGATTAAATCGTAAAGAGGATCGCGAATTCTCTGCGGTTTCATATCAGGCATTCGTGCCATCTCTTGCAATTCATCAAGACTCGCCAATCAGGACAAATATCGCACCCGAACCCATAATACCAACGGCAATAATTATCTCGCCATGAGTGCCCAATCGCGCCATCCGATTGACATGATGGTTTGCGGGTTGCTGATCAGCTTGTTCCAGGCAT
>JANQIL010000082.1 GCA_028282245.1 Magnetospira sp. | reverse complement strand
ACGATGACGGTCAGGCCGTACATCCACAGGGAAAGGCTGATCGTTCCGTCCATGCGGCCTCCTTACAGCGGGTTGTTGCCGTGTTTCTTCGGCGGCCGCTCCTGACGCTTGGTCAGCAGCTTGCGCAACGACAGGATCAGCGTGCCCCGGGTTTCCGAGGGGGCGATCACGTCGGTGATGTAGCCGCGTCCGGCCGACATGTAGGGCGAGGCGAAGGCGCGCCGGTACTCGTCGGCCAGTTCGCCGCGTTTCGCCTTGGGATCCTCGGCACCCTTCAATTCGTTGCGGTACAGCACGTTGACGGCGCCCTCGGCGCCCATCACGGCGATCTCGGCGCAGGGCCAGGCATAGACCAGATCGGCGCCCATCTCGCGCGAACACATGGCGAGGTAGGAGCCGCCGTAGGCCTTGCGCATCACCACGGTGAGCTTCGGTACCGTGGCGGCGCCATAGGCGAACAGCATCTTGGCCCCGTGGCGGATGATGCCGCCGCGCTCCTGCTCGATGCCGGGCAGGAAGCCCGGAACGTCGACCAGGGTCACCAACGGAACGTTGAACACGTTGCAGAAACGGATGAACCGCGCGCCCTTGTCGGAGGCGTCGATGTCCAGCGCCCCGGCCTTCTCCATCGGCTGGTTGGCCAGCATGCCGACCACCACGCCGCCGATTCGGGCGAAGCCGACGATCAGGTTGCGGGCGAAGAATTCGTGCACTTCCAGGAAATCGCCGTCGTCGACGATCCGCCTGATGACGGCCCGCGAATCGAGTGGCGCCGAGGAATCCTCCGGCACGAGGTCGTCCAGGCCCGGGTCCGGTTCCAGGTCGAGGTCCGGCGGCAGCCGGTGCGGCGGATCCTCGGTGTTGTTGAGCGGCAGGAACCCCAGCAGCTTCTTGGCCAGGGCCAGGGCCTGCGTGTCGTTGTCGGCCACGAAATGGGCGTTGCCGCTGATCGAGGCGTGAATGTCCGGCGACCCGATCTCGTCCATCGAGGTTTCGCGTCCGGTCACCGCCTTGATGACCTGCGGCCCGGTGATGAACATGTGCGCGTTGTCGCGCGTCATGATGACGAAGTCCATCAGGGCCGGGGAGTAGGCGGCGCCGCCGGCGCAGGGGCCGCAGATGATCGCGATCTGGGGCACCAGTCCGGACAGCAGGACGTTCTTGTAGAACACCTTTCCGTAGCCCGAGAGGGCGTCCACGCCTTCCTGGATTCGCGCCCCGCCGGAATCCTTGAAGGCGACCAGCGGGGTGCCGGTGGCATGGGCGAAATCCATCGCGGTCAGGATCTTGTCGGCGTGGCAGCGGCCCAGGGTGCCGGCCATCACCGTGAAATCCTGGCTGATCGCGGTGACCGGACGACCGTCCACGTAGCCGGTGGCGGCGATCACGCCGTCACCCGGCAATTCCTTGCCGGCCAGATCGAAATTGACGCATTCATGGCGGGCGTGGGTGTTGATCTCCTGCAACGTGTTCCGCTGGAACAGTCCCTCGAGACGCTCGCGCGCCGTCATCAGCCCCTTTCCGCGCCGCTTTTCGAGCTTGTCGCCGCCACCGGCGAGGGCGAGTTGCTTGCGCCGCTCCTCCAGCTCGTCAAGGTGCCTCTTCGCGATGGTCATGCGGAGTCCCCTTATAAAACCCAATGTGATTCCAGAACCGACGGACGCGCTTGCATCGCGCCGGGAGTATGACGTGACGGGCATTCCCGATGCAGCGCCCGTACTTTCACATGCCGAAAACGAAAACCGCAAGACAATTTTTTATCTTCATTATGTAAGTCTTTTTTCAATCCACCCGTTCGGGTGGGATTATTGCGTCGCAGCATCGTTTGGAATGTTTTTTATTTCTTTTAAGCTGCTGATTTTGGACTTTAGTTAGAAGAATGTAATCCACGACTCGCTTGTGCGGTGCGGGAGAAGCGGTTGACAGCCGGCGGGAATTCGGCCAAGCCTCCGCCCATGTCCGCCGATCCGCCGTTCCGCGTCGCCGTTGTCGTTGTGGCCGCCCTGACCGCCGTCCGGATCGCGATGTTGTTCGTCAGCGGCCTCGACCTGCAAACCGACGAGGCCCAGTACTGGGTCTGGTCGACCGAGCCGGATTGGGGATATTTCTCGAAGCCGCCGCTGATCGCCTGGCTGATCGGGGCGACCACGGCGCTCCACGACTCCGATCCGTTCGTGCGGCTCGCCTCCCCCATTCTGCACGGCGCCACGGCGCTGCTGCTTTACGGCCTGACCCGACGCCTGTTCGGCGCCCGGCAGGCCCTGTGGACGGCGGCGGTCTACGCCTCGCTGCCGGCGGTGACCTTTTCGTCGGCCCTGATCTCGACCGACGTGCCGCTGTTGTTTTTCTGGGCCGCCGCGCTGCTGGCCCTCGACCGCCTGCTCGAATCGCCGACCCGCCGCCGCGCCGTGGTGCTCGGGCTGGCGCTCGGGCTCGGCCTGCTGGCCAAGTACGCGATGGCCTACTTCCTGCTCGGCATGGGTCTGCTGGCCGTCCTTGACCGCGATGCGCGGCGTGTCCTGCTTGGGCAACGGACGCTGGAGGCGCTGCTGGTCGCCGGCCTGTGCCTTCTGCCCCACCTGCTGTGGAACATGCAGCACGACTGGGTGACGGCCGGCCACACCGCGTCCAACGCCCATTGGGCGCGGGCGTTCGAAACCCCGGCGAAGGGGTTGGAATTCCTCGGGGCCCAGTTCGGCGTGTTCGGCCCGATCCTGTTCGCCGCCCTGCTGTGGCGGCTGGCCAGCCTGCGCCGCCAGCCGGCCAGCCCGGCCGAGCGGTTCCTGTTGGTGTTCTGCCTGCCGGTTCTGGGTCTGGTGACCGTGCAGGCCTTCGTGTCGCGGGCCCATGCCAACTGGGCGGCGACCGCCTACGTGGCGGCGACGCCGCTGGTCGTCGGCTGGCTGTTCGCGCGGGCGCGCCGTTGGCTGGTCGCCTCGACGGCCCTGCACGGAGCCGCCCTCGCGGCCTTCGTCCTGGTGATCTCCGGCACCGTGGCGCCGCCCCTGGAGCGCGACCCGCTGGACCGGCTGCGCGGCTGGTCGGCGTTCGCGGCGCGGGTCGGCGAATTGGCCGCGGACCGGCGGACGGACGCCATCCTGGTCCACGACCGGCAACTGATGGGCGCGCTGCTGCGCTACCTGCCGGCGCCGCCGGCCCCGGTCCGCGTCTGGCCGGGCGACGAAGCGATTCACAATCACTACGAGATGACGCGCCCCCTGACCGATGATCTGGCCGCCGGCCACGTTCTCTACGTGACCGAGGCGGACGAGGAAACCTCGATTCCATCGCGCGCCGCGAGGGTTTCCGAGGCCGGACGATTCGAGGTTCCCTTGACCGGCGGCCGCGTCCGGGGCTTTTCTTGGGTCCGCATGGAGGAGATCGGGAGGCTCCGGTGAACCGCATGAACCTGATCATAGCCGGGGTGCTGATCGGCGCCGCCCTATTGGCCGAGCTGGCCCACGCGGTCCCGATGGTCGATCTGTGGGTGTCGCGCCGGCTGTACGTGGAGGGCGTGGGCTTTCCCTGGCAACACACCGCGCTCGGCCAATTCATCGATAACGACCTGCGGCGCATCGTGACCGTGGCGGTGGCCCTGTTCCTGCTCGACGCGGTGCGCGGCTGGCTCGGCCGGCGGACCCTGCTGGGCCTGAGCAAGCGCGGTTACCTGTTCGTGCTGCTGTCGGTCCTGATCAGCGCCGGCCTGATCGCCAACGGCCTGCTGAAGGAGCATTCGGGACGCGCCCGCCCGAAGGACATCGCGGAGTTCGGCGGACCGGCCGTCTACACCCCGCCGCTGACCCTGGCCGACCAGTGCGACCACAACTGTTCCACGGTGTCCGGAGACGCCGCCTTCGCCTTCAACGCCCTGGCCCTCGCCCTGCTGGCCCGGCGGCGGCGCGCCTGGTGGATCGGCGGCGCGCTTGGCTTCGGCACCCTGGCCGGCGTGGCGCGGGTCATGCAGGGCAAGCATTTCCTGACCGATTCGCTGTTCGGCGGCCTGTTCACCGTGCTGACGGTTCTGGTTCTCTACCGGCTGATGATCGACGGCCGCGCTCCGCCGCCCTCGTCCGCCGACTGAGCGGATTCGGGTTCCGCGAACAGGGGCAGCATGGCGGCGGCGGCCGCCACCGCCAGCCCGGCGGCCAGCAGGCTGTCGCCCAGATAGACCTCGCCGGCCATCACCCGCAACGCCGAGGCGGCAATGCCGACGGCCAGCAGCACCGGCCGCCAGCGCGGCGAGACGATCATGGCGCCGGCCAGCAGCCCCCACAGGGCCTCCGGGCTGTTGCCCAGGAACGGAACCTGGAGAATCGGGTCGATGACCTCGCCGGACACCAGCGAGTCCAGCCAGGCGCGCGGTTGGTAATGACCGACGACGATCGACAGGACATCGACGATCAGGGTCGTCGCGGCCCAGGCGGTGACGATGAACAACGCCCTGCGGGCCACCCGTCGTCCGACCACGACCCCCCAGGCCACGGTCAGCGCCACCCAGGGCAGGGGCAGCGCGGCGAGGGCCATCTGGTCGAGCAGGGCGCGCAGCCCCGGGGCATGGAAATAGACCGCCTGGAACGCCACGCCGCGATCGAGAAACAGGACGCAGGCCAGCCAGCCCAGGGTGGCCAGGCCAAGCGTCCGTGGAATCGAATGATGAATCGGTCGCCATGTCATGCGACCGATCCTAGCTCCCCGCCCCGCCCGGTGCTAGGATGAAAGGAACAACAATCGCAGAGCTTTGCGGGGATCAGGGAAATGAACGGTTCCGTCCTGGTTGTCGACGACGATCCGGACCTTCTGGCGTCGCTCGAATTCGTCCTCGTGGACGCCGGCTACACGGTCGCCACCGCGACCGACGGGCCGGCCGCCCTGGCCGTCGTGGAGAATCGGCCGCCCGACCTGATTCTGCTCGACGCGGTTTTGCCACGGCGCGACGGCTATGACGTGTGCCAAACCCTGCGCGCCGATCCCGACCCGACGGTGCGCGGCCTGCCGGTTCTCATGCTGTCCGGCCGGGCGCGCCGCGAGGAGCGCGAAAAGGGCCTTGCCCTGGGCGCCAACGACTACCTGACCAAGCCGTTCGCGGTCGATGATCTGTTGCATCGGGTCGCCCGGCTGACCAACGGGCGCAAGGCCTGAAGCGGTGCCGCGACTATCCCTGCGCACGCGGATCGGCCTGTTCTTCCTTGCCCTGGGGCTGGCCGTGCCGCTAGTGGTGGTGGGGCCGATCTGGTTCGGCCGCGACCTTCTGGCCGATGCCCTGGCCGGTGGCGACGTGGGGCCGCTGCTGCTGCTGGGCGGCGGCGCGTCGTTCGTTCTGATCGTTCTGATCGTCGGCGTGTGGGTGCTGTTCGACACCAACATCGCGGAGTCGGTGGAACGCCTGTCGGGCGATCTCGAAACGGCGCTGTACGCCAATCCGGATCACTGGATCGATCCGCGCCCGGGCCGCCACCTGGGACGCCTGCCGGAGGTGTTGCGCGCCACCGTGAAGGCGCTCGCCGAGGCCCGCCGCGACACCGATCGGCGGGTCGCCGAGGCGACCGGGGGGATGGAGCAGACGCGGGCCCGGCTGGCCGCCCTGCTCAACGAGCTGGAGGAGGGCGTGGTGATGTGCACCCTCGATCACCGCATCCAGCTCTACAACCGGGCCTCCCTGCGCCTCATGCAACGCGGCGAGGCGGAAGTGGGACTCGGCCGCTCGCTGTTCGGATTTCTCAACCGGCAGCCGTTCTTCCACGGCATGGAACGGCTCAGCAACCGACTCCACGACGGCCGTCATCGGGACCACCCGGACGGCCTCGCCCTAAGCCTTGTCTGCGCGACCACCGACGGGCGCGGACTGCTGCGCGGCCGCATGAACCTGATGACCGACGATTCCGAGGCGCCGATCGGCTACCTGCTAACCCTCAAGGACGCCACCGAGGAACTGGCCGCCCTGGGCCGCCGCGACCACCTGCTCGATCGCGCCACCAATGGCCTGCGGCGGCCGGTGGCGGCGCTCAACGCGGCGGCGTGGATTCTCGATGTCCGCGACCCGCCGCCGGAATCGCGGCGTCGCTTCACGCGCATCGTGGCCCAGCGGGCGGCCGAACTGGCGGCCCTGGTGGAGGACAACGCGGCCGCCTACGGCGCCCTTCTGGAAGGCCATTGGCCGATGACCGACATCTGGTCGGCCAATCTGCTCAACGGCGTGGTCCGGCGGCTGCGCGATCGTGGCACGGTGGACGCGGTGATGGTCGGCCTGCCCTGCTGGCTGCACGGCGACAGTACCCTGCTGGTCGAACTGCTCGACCATCTGATCGGCCGCGTGCACGATCGTTACGGCGCCGAGGCGTTCGACCTGGAGGCCCACGCCGACGGCGAGCGGATCACCCTGGAGGCGCGGGCCGACGCCGACCGGGTCACCCTGGAGGTGGTGTGGACCGGCGACCCGACGCCCTATACCGAGTTGGAATCCTGGCTTGAAACGCCGCTGGAGAGCGGTCCCGGCGAAATCACCGGGCGCGACGTTCTGATGCATCACAAGACCGACCTGTGGAGCCAGACGACGGCCGACGGCCGCGCCTGCCTGCGCCTGCCGCTGCCCAAGGGCCTCGAACGGCGGTCGCCGCGCCCGGCCCTGCCGGCCAGGCCGGAGTTCTTCGACTTCGACCTGCCGACCGGGGACAGGCGGCGCGGCGACGAACCCCTGCGCGCCCTGACCTACGTGTCGTTCGATACCGAGACCACCGGTCTGAACCCGTCGGCCGGCGACGAGGTTGTCTCGCTGGCCGGGGTGCGGATCGTCAACGGCCGGGTCCTGACCGGCGAGTCGTTCAGCCGCCTGGTCGATCCGGGGCAGCCGATCCCGCCACGCGCCACCCGCATCCACGGCATCACCGACGACATGGTGGCCGGCAAGCCCAAGCTGACCGACCTGCTGCCGCGCTTCCACGCCTTCACCCGCGACGCCGTCCTGATCGCCCACAACGCCGCCTTCGACATGAAGTTCCTGACCCTCAAGCAGGAGGCCTGCGGACTCGCGTTCGACAATCCGGTGCTGGATACCCTGCTGCTCGCCGTGTGGCTTCACGACCACGAGACCGAGCACAGCCTGGACGCGGTGGCGGCGCGACTCGGCGTGCCGGTGTCCGGGCGCCACACCGCCCTGGGCGATGCCCTGGTGACCGCGGCGGCGTTCCTGCGCATGATCGACCTTCTCGAATCGCGCGGCGTGACCACCCTGGATCAGGCCATCGCGGCCGGCAACCAGATGGTCGAGGTGCGGCGCCAGCAGGAGCGGTTCTGAGCGCGGCCAATCGTGGCGGACAGCGCGCGATGTCGCGGCGACTCGATGCGGTTCCCGGATCGAGGATTCGGAATCCGTATCAGGGGTCGTGATCGAGCACCAGCAACCCGGCCGCCGTGTTGGAGGCCGGGACGTGGTAGGCGACGTGACGCCGGGTCACCCGGCCCGAGAGGGCGCCGCGCATGGCCAGCCACAGGATGAACTCGACTCCCTGGGCGCCGGCCAGACGGACCAGATCGTGAATCGACAGGTCGAGCAAATCATCCGGATCATCGACGATTTTGTCCAGGCACAGGCGGTCAAACTCGGGGTTGATGAAGCCGGCCCGCGCGCCGTCGAGCTGATGCGACAGGCCACCGGTGCCGATCACCACCACCTTCCGGTCGTCCGGATAGGAGGCGACGGCGCGCCCCAGCGCGCGGCCCAGCTTGAAGCAGCGGCGCGGCGACGGCAGCGGATGCCGCAATGCGTTGACGCACACCGGCACGCAGGAAACGCCGGCATGGGAATGATCGGGCCAGAGGAGTTGCATCGGCACCGTGAAACCATGATCGACCACCATTTCCTGGCAGGTGGCGAGGTCGAACTCCTCGTCGATCAGGCGCTCGATGAGATGCCAGGAGACGTTCGGATCGCCCTTGAACGGCGGGATGACGGGAATCCCCCACCCCTCGTCCGCGTTGTGGTAGGCGGGGGCCGCGCCGACGGCGAAGGTGGGCAGGGTATCGAGGAAAAAGTTCAGCCCGTGATCGTTGTAGAGGACGATGGCGAGATCAGGCTGGACCTCGGCCAGCCAGGCGCGGGCCGGCGGATAGGCGTCGAAGAAGGGTTTCCAGTAGGGATCGTCGGTCTGTTCGCGGGCGATGGCGCCGGCCGCCGCCGGAACATGGGAAGTGGCGATGCCGCCGACGATCCTGGCCATCGCGTCAATCCCCCGCGCGGCGCAGCTTTTCCCGGAACGCCTCGACGCTCATGCCGGTCTGCCGGGCGCCCAGATCCTGCATCGTGAGACCGAACATCCCGGTCAACTTGGCCAGATAGTGAATGCCGCCGCCGGCCGCCAGCAGATCCGGCACCGACAGGTCGCGGACCGCCTGTTTCTGACGCTCGTCGAGACCGTGGCGGTCCATGTAGGCCTCCGGGTCGGCCAGAAAGGCCGCGCGGTTTTCCCGTCTGTTGAAGGAGTAGCACATCTTGTTGAGGGCATAGCCCTTCATGGCCTGGGCGCCGTCGAAGATCACGGTGCCGGGAATCGGCGGCTCACGGGTCATGGCATCCTCCGGGTCGAGGCGACGCTCCATCTAGTGGATCGGATCCAACGCTTGGTACCCAAGCCTTGGATCGGTCGATCCACCAAGCTATTAATTTGGTGGTTCGATTCAGCCAACGGATGGGCCTCATCCGTTGGCATCGAACCACTAGCTCCAGTATAACCGCATCGGGTTGTCGATCAGCAGCGCGGCCCGCCCGTCGCGGTCCGTCGCGACGCGGGGAATCAGATCAAGGAGATGGCCGTCGTCCGGCATGTGGGAGATCATGTTGGGGTGCGGCCAGTCGGTGCCCCACAGTACCCGGTCGGGGAACCGTTCGACCAGCCGCCGCGCGAAGGGCACCGCGTCGGCGTAGGCCGGCGGGCCCTCGGCGCTCAGGCGTTCCGACCCGCTGATCTTGACCCACGTCCGGTCGGTCTCGGCCATCAGGGTCAGGAAGCGCCGGAAATCCGGATGGTCGATTCCCTTGGCGACGTCCGGGCGCCCCATGTGATCGACCACGACGGGAGTCGGAATCCGCATGAGAAAGGGGATCAGGTCGATCAGATCGGCGGCCTCGAAATAGACCTCGACGTGCCAGCCGAGGCGCTCGATTCGTCCGGCGATGCCGAGCAGCGCGTCGCTCGGGACGGCGCCGCACAACCGTCGCACGAAATTGAACCGCACCCCGCGCACTCCGGCGGCGTGCAGCCCGTCCAACTCGGCGTCGCCGATGTCGGGATCGACGACGGCGACGCCGCGCGCCCGGTCGCCGGCCGCGACGAGGGCGTCGACGAGCGCGCGGTTGTCGGTGCCATGGCAGGTCGCCTGGACGATCACGTTGCGCGACAGGCCCAGGAAGTCGCGAAGGGCGAACAGTTCGTCCCTGGCGGCGTCGCAGGGGGTGTACCTGCGCCCCGGGGCGAACGGAAACCGCTCCGCCGGGCCGAACACGTGACAATGGGCGTCGACGGCGCCCGGCGGCGGAACGAATCCTGGCCTCGACGGCTCCGGGAGAAAACGCAGGTAATCGGCATCCATGCCGGCGGACTCCTTCCGTTCAGGGCGCGAACACCATGCCGTCGAACAATTTTCGCGCGGTGCGCAAAACCGCCGCGCCGGTCACCGCGCCGGCCGCGTCCGTATCGACCGTCACGGTCATCTCGCCCCCCGGATGCTCGATCGACAGGCGCTTGCGGCGCCCGTCCGGGACCACCGCCACCGAGGCGCCCGGAGTGCCCGGAATCATGCAGGCGGCGACGACGCTCACCACGCCCAGCACCCCGATGGCGGCATGGCAGCGATGCGGAACGAAGGTTCGGGTGGTGACCGTGCCGCCACGCCCCGGCGGCGCCACCAGGCATACCTTGGGAACCGTCTTGTCGGTCACGTCGCCGAGGCGCATCATCGGACCCGCTTTCAGTCGGATGGTTTCGAGCCGTCTTTTCAGGTCCCCGTTGGCATCCAGGTCGCCGGGGGATTCGGTTCCCGAAACGCCCAGGTCGGCGGCCCGCAGAATCACCACGGGCATGCCGTTGTCGATGCAGGTCGCCTCCGTTCCGTCGATCGTGTCCACCGGCTCGCCGGTCGGCAGCACCGCGCCGCACGTGGCGCCGGCGGTGTCGCGAAAGGCGATGCGGACCGGCGCGGCGGTGCCGGGAACCCCGTCGATTCTCGCGTCGCCCGCGTAGGTTATCCGGCCATCGGGGGTACGCACCCGGGCGACGGCCGTGCGCCCGGTGTTTTCCATGTGGATGACGATTCGCGTCTCGCCGTCGCGCGCCGCCACCAGGCCGCGCTCGATGGCGAACGGGCCGACGCCGGCCAGGATGTTGCCGCAGGTCTGGGCGTCGCTCACCACCGCCCGATCGGCGAGCACCTGGAGGAACAGATAGTCGACGTCGACCCCGGGACGGGCGGACTTCTTCACCACCGCCACCTTGGAGGTCAGGGGGTCGCCGCCGCCCAAGCCGTCGATCTGGCGCGGGTCGGGGGATCCCATGACACCCAGGAGGAAGGAATCGCGAGCCCGCCCGTCGGCCGGCAGGTCGTCGGCCAGGAAATATCCGCCCTTCGAGGTGCCGCCGCGCATCCACAGGCAGCGGATACCGTCAGACATCGGCGAGGCCCGCCTCGGCCAGACGCCGCCGCATGTCGTCGATGTCGAGAGTCAGCTCGCCGGCCGCCAGACGCCGGCGCTTGTCCGCCTCGCGCGCCTCGCGCTCCCGGGCCTGTGTCAGAACGTCCCCGGCCTCCTCGCGGCGCACCACGCAGACGCCGTCGTCATCGGCGACGATGACGTCGCCGGGGCCGATCGATTGCCCGGCGCAAACGATGGGCGTGTTCACCGAACCCAGTGTCTCCTTGACCGTGCCCTGGGCGAAAACCGCCCGCGACCATACCGGAAATTGCATTTCGACAAGGGTCCGCAGATCGCGCACGCCGGCGTCGATCACCAGACCCACCCCGCCCCGCGCCCGGGTCGAGGTCGCCAGAAGGTCGCCGAAATAGGCGTTCTCGCAGGGCGCGGTGGGGGCCACCACCAGGATATCGCCCGGCCCGAGCCGCTCGATGGCCACGTGGACCATCCAGTTGTCGCCCGGCGGGACGGAGACGGTCACCGCCGAGGCGGCGAGGCGGGCGCCCGGAAAAATGGGCCGCAGGCGGGAGGCGAGCAATCCGGCGCATCCCTGGGCCTCGTGCACGGTGGCGACGCCGCAGGCGCCGAGACCCTTGATCACCGCCGGATCGGCGCGCGCGATGTTCCGGACCACGAGGCCGTTCATCGCAGTTCGTCCACGCAACGCGGATAGACCGACTGGAATGCCTCGGCGTAGCCGACCGTACCGCCTCCCGCGTTGCGCCGGAAATGGTTGCCCCGGTTCTCCGCGAGGTTGGTGTAATAGGTCCACAGATGCTCCTGTCCGGTCATGCACGCGATGGCCGCCGCCTTCTTCTCCCACACCGGGGAGATGTCCAGGAGCACGTCCGGCTTCCAGCCCGACTGCTCGGTCTGGTGGGGCTCGAACAGGTAGAGCTGCGGAGCGTCCAATGCCCTGCCGCCCGGATCATGGCCCCGGGCCTGGGCGATCATCCGGCATTCCATGGCCACGCCGACGGCGGTCACGTGGTCGGTATTGTAGGGATCGTGGAGCGCGTGGCTCATCATGAAGGCGGGCCGAACGGCGCGGATCAATTCGACCAGATGGATCTTCGTCTCGCGGTCGACCTCCAGCGGATAGTCCCCGACGTCCAGGAACCGGATGTCGTGGGCATCGAGCGCGCGGGCGGCCGCCTCGGCCTCCCGGCGGCGTTCCGCCTTCACCCGCTCCAGGGTCATTCCGTCCCGCGCCCACAGCCTCGCCGACTCGCCGCGTTCGCCATAGGACAGGCAGACAATGGTGACGGCGTACCCCCTCGCCTGGTGCAGGGCGATGGCGCCGCCGCAGCGCCACACGAAGTCGGCGGCATGGGCACTGATGACAAGCGCGGTCCTGGCGTCGGCCATGGCCCCCTCCTCGGCTGTCCGGACGCGATCCCGCGAACGGGGGCGGGGCGGTCGCGGATCGGGCCACTATCCGCCTCCGGCCGCGGGCCGGCCAGTCCAAACGCTTCCCGGACATATAAGCTTAGACTATAGATGATAACATCCGTATCCGGACGGGAGCCCGCGCGTGCGCGAAACAGCGAAGGATCGCCTGCCCAACTTCCGGCACCTGCGGGCATTCCGCGCGGTGGCCCGCCGCCAGTCCATCAGCCAGGTCGCCGAGGACGTCCACCTGTCGCAGCCGGCGATCACCCAGGCGATCGCCAAGCTCGAACGGCGGCTCGGCACCCCGCTGTTCGAGCGGCGCCGCGACGGCATGTGGCCGACCGAGGCGGGGCGGACGTTCCTCGACCGGGTGGACCGCGCGTTGAACTTCGTCCGCCAGGGCGGGCGGGAGGCGACTCGGCTCGGGGCGCGCAAGGGAGCGCGCGGCTTCGCCAATTTCGATCAACTCCTGTCGACCGCCCAATTGCGCGCCCTGGTCGCCGTTTCGAGGGCCGGCAATTTCAGTCTGGCGGCCCGCGCGGTCGGCGTTTCGCAGCCGACCCTGCACCGCGCGGCGCGCGACCTGGAGCGCCTGTCGGGCCTCATTCTGTTCGTCAAGAACGGCCAGGGCATCGAACTGACGCCGGCCGCCGACGCCCTGGCCCAGGCCGTCAAGCTGGCGTTCGCCGAACTGGCGCAGGGGTTCTCCGAGATCGAGAGGACACTGGGGCTGGACAGCGGGCAGATCGTGGTCGGTTCGACGCCCCTGCCGCGCACCTTCATCCTGCCGACCGCCATCAACGCGCTGCTCGACACGCTCCCGGCGGTTCGCGTTCGCGTGGTCGACGGTCCCTACGACGACCTGCTGCACGGCCTCAGGCACGGCGACATCGATTGCCTGATCGGCGCCCTGCGCTGTCCGGTGCCGATCAATGACGTGGTCCAGGAGGCCCTGTTCGAGGACCCGCTGGCGGTGGTTGGGCGCATCGACCATCCGCTTCGCCGCGCGGCGCGCATCCGGATCGACGACCTGATCGCCTATCCCTGGGCGGTGCCGCGCGACGGCACGCCGACCCGGCGCTACTTCGAGTCCCTGTTCACGGGCCGCGACCGGCCGTCGGGCATCGTCGAATCAAGTTCCCTCATCCTGATCCGCGAGTTGCTCCTGGGCAACGATCGCCTGACCCTGATCTCGGCCCACCAGATCCGGCACGAGGAACGGCTGGGCCTGCTTGCCCCGCTGCCGGTGGACACACCCGGCTCGGCCCGCCCGATCGGCATCACGCGGCGGCGCGACTGGCGGCCGACGGCGACCCAGAGCACGTTTCTGGACTGTCTCCGGGAGGCCGGACGACGGGTCCGCGAGGACTGCCTGGATGGCTAGTGGATCGGATCCAACGCTTGGCACCCAAGCTTTGGATCGGTCGATCCACTAAGCTATTGATCTGGTGGTTCGATACAGCCAACGGATGGGACTCATCCGTTGGCATCGAACCACTAGGTCATCCGGCCCTCGCATTCGAAAAACGGATAGAATGCGGGACGGCCGGCTTACTTTCCCCCGACGCCGCCGGGCGACGGGAAACGACGAACCCGGGCGCGGACACGGCGCCGCGCCGACCACGAGGAGCACGACATGACCACCGGCACCCATCCATCCGGCGGACTGGCCCTGATCGGTTTCGGCGAGGCGGCGCAGGCCTTCGCGCGGGGCTGGGGCGCCGCGCGGACGGCCGGTCTGCGGGCCCATGACATCAAGACCGGGCATGCCGACGCCGCCGTGCGCGACGCCAAGTGGGCCGACTACGCGCGATGCAGGGTGGCTGGCGCCGCCACGCCGGCCGAGGCCCTGGACGGAGCCGGAATCGTGTTTTCCCTGGTCACCGCCGACCAGGCCCTGGACGCCGCCAAAACGGCGGCGGCGCATCTCGCGACGGGCGCCCTCTTCCTCGATGGCAATTCCTGCGCCCCGGACAGCAAGCGGCGGGCGGCGGCGACCATCGAGGCGGCCGGCGGACGCTACGTGGATGTCGCCATCATGGCCCCGGTGCACCCCGCGCTGCACCGGGTGCCGCTGCTGATCGGCGGTCCGCACGCTACGGCGGCACGCGACGCGCTGGCCGGCCTGGACATGACCGCGACCCTGGTCGACGGCGGCGTCGGCGTCGCCTCGTCGATCAAGATGATACGCTCGATCATGATGAAGGGCCTGGAGGCATTGGCCCTGGAATGCGTGCTGGCCGGACGCCGGGCGGGCGTGGACGAGGCCGTGCTCGCGTCGCTCGATGCCTCCTTTCCAGGGGTCGACGCCGGGACCCGGGCGGCCCACATGATGGAACGGGCGGCGACCCACGGGATCCGGCGGGCGGCCGAGATGCGCGAGGCGGCGCGGATGCTGGACGATCTGGGACTCGCCGGCCGGATGGCGCGGGCGACGGTCGACTGGCAGCAGGAGGTCGGCCAGCTCGGCCTGGCGGCGCGAGACACCGACTATGCGGCTCTCGCCGACGCGCTGCTGGCCCGACTGCTGGACGGAGAGCCGGCGTGATGACGAATCGGGGAGGCGAATCATGAGACTCTGCGTGGCCGGCGCGGCCGGCGCGTTCGGTCGCAAGCATCTGGAGGCCCTGACCCACATCGACGAGGCGCGGGTGGTCTCGGTGGTCGGCGGCGCGTCCGACGACATCGACGCCTTCGCCGCCGAGCGGGGCATTCCGCACGCCACCCGCGATCTGGACGAGGCGTTGGCGCGCGACGACGTGGACGCGGTGATCCTCGTCACCCCGACGCCGCTGCACGCCGCGCAGGCGATCCGCTGTCTCGGAGCCGGCAAGCACGTCCTGGTGGAAATTCCAATGGCCGACAATCTGACCGACGCCGAGGCCCTGGTCCGGACGCAGCGGGAAACCGGCCGCGTCGCCATGGCCGGCCACGTGCGCCGGTTCAATCCCAGCCACCAGTGGATCCACAAGCGGATCCGGTCCGGCGACCTGACCCTTCATCAGATGGACGCGCAGACCTATTTTCTGCGCCGTTCCAACACCAACGCGCTGGGCGAGCCGCGCGCCTGGACCGACCACCTGCTGTGGCATCACGCCTGCCACACGGTCGACCTGTTCCAGTATCAGACCGGCGAGACGGCCGACCGGGTATTCGGCCTGCAAGGACCGCCGCACCCGGACCTGGGCATCGCCATGGACATGAGCATCGGCCTGCGGGTGCCCTCGGGAGCGATTTGCACGCTGTCGCTGTCGTTCAACAACGACGGCCCGCTCGGCAGCGTGTTCCGCTATATCTGCGACAACGGAACCTACGTCGCCCGCTACGACGATCTGCACGACGGCGCGGGCGGGAAGATCGACCTGTCGGGCGTCGCTGTATCCGGCAACGGCATCGAACTGACCGACCGCGAGTTCGTGGCGGCGATCCGCGAGGGGCGCGAGCCGAACGCGTCGGTCGCCCAATGCCTGCCCGCCATGCGGACCCTCGACGGGATCGAGCGCGGTTTCGGCTAGAATAACAGGGTGACGAATCCGGGCGATGCCCGTCCGGACGTCCCGCCGACGAACCGACGCCATTTGGGGAGGGATGCCATGCTGAAAACCGTTGTTCGTGCCATGTTGGCCGGTCTTGTAATCTGCGTCGCCGCGCCGCCGGCGTCGGCCACCGAAACAACCCTTCGATTCGCCCACTTCTGGCCGGCCGTCGCCGGAACCCACAGGCAGTTGTTTCAGGTCTGGGCGGAGACGGTTGAGCGGGAGTCCGGCGGCCGCATCTCGGTCGAGGTCTATCCGGCGGCGACCCTGGCCAAGGCCCCGGCCCAGTACGACGCGGTCAAGAGCCGGATCGCCGACGTCACCGCCACCGTGCTCGGCTATACCGCCAACCGGTTCCCCCTGACCCAGGTGGTCGAGGTGCCGGGGCTGGTGCGCGACGCCGCCCATGGCTCCTGCATCATCCAGTCTCTGTATGACGAGGGACTGGTATCCGATGAGTTCCGGGACACCCACCCGCTGTTCCTGTTCACCCACGGTCCCGGCCTTATACACACCGACGGCAGGCGGATCGAAACGCCGGCCGACTTCCGGGGCCTGCGCATCCGCCGCCCGACCACCCTGGTCGGCAACCTGCTCGAAAAGCTGGGCGCGCAGCCGGTCGGCATGCCGGCTCCGGACTCCTATCAGTCGATGCAGCGCGGGGTGATCGATGGCGTGGCCCTGCCCTGGGAGGGCGCCCTGGTGTTCCGCCTCAACGAACTGGTCGACACGCATATCGAGGTGGGCGGTCTCTACACGCTGGCCTTCGTGGTGACCATGAACAAGGATGTCTACGATTCCCTGCCCGGGGATCTCCGAAAAGTCATCGACGATGCCTCTGGCCACGCCTGGTCGGCCAGGGCGGCGGCGGTGTTCGACGGACTCGACGTCAAGGGCCGCGCGGCGGCGGTGGCGGCCGGCCACGCGATCGTCACCATCGAGGGCGGCATCGACAACCCGGCCTGGAGGCCGGTGCTCGAAGGCGCGGTCGAGGACTATCTGTCGGACCTGGAGGGTCGGGGGCTGCCGGCCCGCCGGGTGTTCGCGCGCGCCACCGAGTTGGCGGCCTCCTGCCGGTAGGCGGGAGCGGTCAGGCGGCGCCCGCGAACTCGAACCCGGCGGTCTCGATCGCCGAGCGGACCACCGCCGCGTCGGCGCCGGACACGGCCACCGTCGCCGTTCCGAGATCGACCCGCGCCGTGGCGCCCGGCGCCGCCTCGTGAATCGCCCGTTCGACCGACGCGGCGCAGCCGCCGCAGGTCATTCCACCGACCCGATAAATATTCGACATCTCACTGCCTCTTGGCTTCAACAGACACCTTCCAATAGCTTGATCCCCGACCGCCGTGTTTCAAGCGGCGCGCCGCGCCGCCGGTTGTCGCCGACCCGCGATTGCGCTAGGTATGCCGTTCGCCACGCACCGGGGATCAAGCAGGGGACTCCTCGCCATGACACAGACCCAGCCGCCGAACCGCGACGACCTGGACCCGATCGAGATCGCCAGCCGCGACGAGATCGCCGCGCTACAGTTCCAACGCCTAACATGGAGCCTTCGCCACGCCTATGACAACGTTGCCCACTACCGCGCCCTGTGCGACGACAAGGGCGTGACCCCGGACGATCTGGCGAGCCTCGACGACCTGACCAAGTTTCCGTTCACCTTCAAGGACGACCTGCGGAAGAATTATCCCTTCGATTGGTTCGCGGTGCCGATGGAACAGGTGGTGCGGGTGCATGCCTCTTCCGGCACCACCGGAAAGCCGACCGTGGTCGGCTACACGCAACGCGACATCGATACCTGGGCCGATCTGATGGCGCGCTCGATCCGCGCCTCCGGCGGGCGGCGCCACGACAAGGTGCAGGTGGTCTACGGCTATGGCCTGTTCACCGGCGGCCTGGGCGCCCACTACGGGGCGGAGCGCCTGGGATGCACGGTGATCCCCATGTCCGGCGGCCAGACCCAGAAGCAGGTGCAGATCATCCAGGACTTCAAGCCCGACATCATCATGGTCACCCCGTCCTACATGCTGGCCATCCTGGACGAGATGGAACGCCAGGGAATCGCCCCCCGCGACACCTCGCTTCGGGTCGGCATTTTCGGGGCCGA
Source organism: Magnetospira sp. (assembly GCA_028282245.1). Taxonomy (GTDB): domain Bacteria; phylum Pseudomonadota; class Alphaproteobacteria; order Rhodospirillales; family Magnetospiraceae; genus JANQGL01. The sequence continues at coordinate 14,349 of JANQIL010000082.1, read as the reverse complement.
GCCATGGACACAGAACATGCGCGAGGAACTGGAGACCCGCACCGGGATCGATGCCGTCGATATCTACGGACTGTCCGAGGTCATCGGCCCCGGGGTGGCCAACGAGTGCATCGAGACCAAGGACGGCCCGCATCTATGGGAGGACCATTTCTATCCGGAGATCATCGATCCGGTGACCAACGAGGTGCTGCCGGAAGGCCAGATCGGCGAGCTGGTGCTCACCTCGCTGACCAAGGAGGCCATGCCCATCATCCGTTACCGGACCCGCGATCTCACCCGCCTGATGCCGGGCACCGCCCGGTCCATGCGCCGCATCGCCAAGATCACCGGCCGATCCGACGACATGCTGATCATTCGCGGGGTGAACGTCTTCCCGAGCCAAATCGAGGAACTCCTGCTGCGCGACGGTAGATTGAGCCCGCACTACCAGCTCGAACTGCGCCGCGAAGGCCGCCTCGATCATCTGACGGTGCTCGGCGAACTGCGCGAGGGGCCGGACGAGGAGGACCGCAAGGTGGCGATCGCGCGCGACCTGGAGCACCACATCAAGTCCTACATCGGCATCACGACCAAGGTGCGCATCGGGAGTCCCGGCAAGGTCGAGCGCTCGCTCGGCAAGGCCAAGCGGGTCATCGATCTGCGGCCCACGGACTGATACGAAACCCGAATCAGTTATCCGGGTTTCGTGTGAACGGAAGCGAATCGACGTCCGAAGACGCGCCGCCGCCCGCCGTGTCCGATTCGAGGACCCCGAAGATCTCGCGCAGAATGCCCGGCGCCAGCGCGGACAGGGCATTGACGTTCACTTGCGGCGATTCGATGGGGCCGGTCACCCGGTAGGTGGCGGCGAACACCCCGCCGCCCTCCTCGCCGCCGGTCAGGATATCGCCCAGCAACGGAATCTTGCCGAACACCGAATTGATCACATAGGCCGGCACCACCGTCCCCTCCAGGTCGATGCTGTCGGCGTGGACGTAGTAGTTGCCGGACAGCGTGCCGCCGAGGCTCAGACCGGTCGCCTTGGCCTTCCTCACCTCCAATACCCCGTCCCGGTACAGGAACGGCGCCTCCAGGCTGGAGAACCGCAGTCCCTCGCCGGCCTCCAGGGCCTCCAGGATTCCGGTCACCGACAGATAACTGACGATGCGGGCGATGGTCGGTGCCTTGCGCAGGCGGAAGTCCTTGATCATCAACTCGCCTTCGAGTGGCGAATGGGGCCGGTTATCGTGGAACCGGCCATCCAGGGTCAGCAGGCCGCCCTCCATCCGATCGTAGAGGCGGAACAGCTTGAGGGTCGCCCCGGCGTCGTCGGAAACGACTTCCAGGCGACGCCGGTCGCCGTCGGGCCGGATCGCGAGCCGGATGTCGTGGTCGCCGTCGACCTTGCCCTGCATCCGAATGCTGCGCCACTTGGTGCCGTCGTAATCCATCGCCCCGGCGACCCGCGACAGTTCCTTGTCCGCGCCGAGCCACAGCCGGCGGACGTTGGTCGACAGGGTGATGGGGGGCAGGACGTCGAACGGCGTGGCGCCGCCGCCGTTCGGCTCGGCGCGCGACAGGTTGTCCAGCACCCCGGCCATGTTGAAGCTTTCGCCCTCGAAATTGGCGTCCCAGCCGCCGCCCCGGCGCGGCACCACGATGCCCGACAGGTCGGTATGGTCGTAGACCAGCCGGTCGAACTGGACGCGGCCCAGGCGGACCTCGGGATCGGAGAAATCGGCCGCGCCCTCGATCAGCAGATCGCCGGCCCGTACGTGGAACCTCGGCACCGAGACCAGGTTGCCGTCCCGTATCCGCAGGTCCGCCTCGGCGCTTCCGTCGCGCCCCGAGGCCTTGTGCCAGCCGAGTCCGGACAGGGTGAGGTCCATGCGCCTGAGGTCGAGCCGCGTCTGCAACAGGCTGTCGCGCTCGTTCTCGATGGTGTAGCGCAGCTCGGCATCGGCCGGGCCGCGCATGAAATCCCCGGAAAACGGCGCGAAATCGAGCCCGAGCTCGGTTCCGCGCTGGATGTCGTCGACCTCGCCCTGAACATGATAGCGACGCACGAACGGCCGGGGATCGGCGAAGAACTCCTGCCAGGCGAGAACGGCGCGGATCGACCCGATCTCGGCCTCCCCCCGGATTTCCATGTCCCGGTTCCCGGCCTTCAGGCTCAGGGTGCCGCCGGTCAGATCAAGGTCGCGCACGATGTCGCGCATCCGCACGTCGAACAGCTCGGCCTCGGCGGCCACCTCGATGTCCTCGGTACGCAGGCTCTTGAGAAGCGCGAAGGCGAGATCGATCCTGGAGCGGCCGGTTCCGGAAACGCGCCTCGAATCGAGGCCGACCGACGACGCGAAGCCGAACGGCTCGTGATCGATCAGGTCCAGCGCGGCGGCCAGATCGCCCTCGATATCGAGCGTGATGTCGGCCCGCTCCTGATCGGTGTGCAGATCGAGCAGGCTGACCCGCCCCCCGCGCAGCGTGAGGTCGCCCTGGGCGACCGGTTCGAGGTCGATGTCGACGCGCCGGGTATCGAACCTCGCCCGCGCCGAAACCCCGACCACCTCGGGCATCGGCGGCAGATAATCGACGGTGATGTCGCGACCCTCCAACGCGCCGCTCAGGCGGTCCACCGACACCGCGCCATCCGGGCGCGCATCGAGGATCACCCGCATGCGGCCCTCGGTGATCATGCCCCGGGACAGGTGCTCGACGCACCAGATCCGCGCTCCCTCGGCCAGCCCTTGCGGCCATATCTCGGCCAGGCGGTCGAACGGAACGTCGCGCAGGTCCAGGTCGGCCTCGATGGTCGCGGCGCCGCCCAGTCCGTTGGCCTGTCCCTGTAGCACGGCGGTCGGGCCGTCCAGGTCGAGCCCCAGACGGGCGATCACCGCCCGCCCGTCGGCCGGCCAGAAGCGGCCGGCCAGATCGAGCCGCCTGACCGGCAGCGGATGCGCGGCCGGCGGGATTCGGAGATGGCTTCCGGGAGACAGTTCGAGCACCGCCTCGGCCAGGGTCAGGCGACGCTCGGACACCAGGTAGCCGCCACGCAACGCCGCCGCCGTCACCGGCAGCCGCTGCGCCACCGGATCCGGCAGTTCGATGATTCCGTCGCCACCCCGCACCTCGAATTCGATCGCCTCCAGGCCACCGTCCAGGTGGCCGACCGCCGTCACCGTGCCGTCGAGCGGCAGGGCCAGGGCGGCCAACCCCCGCGCCCGAGGGTGAAGGCGGGCGACGGCGCCGGCCGGCAGGTCGTGGAACATGATATCGGCCGACAGTCCGCCGTCGTCCACCGCCGCCGACCCGGACACCTCGATCCGGGCCATCATGTCGCCGAGCGCCAGATCGGCGCTCAGCAGCCCGTCGATGGTATCGCCGCTGCGCCGCACCGAGGCCTCGAGGCGCGGCGCGTGCCACGGCGTGCCGTCGCGCGGATCGATCACCCGCAGATCGGCGTCGTGAATGTCCACGTGGGTCAGGTAGCTGAGCGGCCGGTCCGGATCCGGGATTCCCCGGAGGCCGCGCAGCAGTCGGTCGATGGAGGCCTCTCGGACCCGTTCGTCCTCGGCGTCCGGGGCCAGCGACCAGGTGCCGTCCGAGCGCCGCGCGGCGCGCAGGCGTGGTCCGAACACCTCGATCCTGCGCGGCGCCACCACGCCATGGGCCAGGGCCTGGCCGCTCAGCGACAGGGCCAGCTCGGGCACCGTCGCGATGGTCGTGCCCTCGCGGTCGACGAGGCGGGCGTCGAGCACCCGGATATCCAGGGTGCGCCGCCAGCCGGCCCAGGTCAGCACGGTACCGCCAAGGCGCAACGTGACCTGACGTCCGGTCGGGTTCAGGGCATCCTCGAGATAGGGATTGAGAAAGTCGAGCTGGATGGGACCGGTACTCAGGCGCCAGGCCAGGAACACCAGCAGGATCGCCAGCCCGGCCGTCAAGCCGCCCGCGACCTGGACGGTGGCCCTGATGCTTTTCCTGATCACGCGCGGCGTTCCGTCATCACATGGTTGACCGAACATATCCGTTCCCGCAGTGTTCGCCAAACATGGTATGAGCAAAATGATTGACGCTTCCTTGATGGCCGCGGCCGGGTTCCTGCCGCGGCCGATCGCGCCGCGCGACGCCGAACTCGGATGGTCGCGGCTGGCCGACGCGGTGGACGGCTCGCCCGATCTCAAGGCCTGGGCCGACGCGGTGGCCGACGTCCCCCCGGCGCGCCGACTGCTCGACGCGGTGTTCGGCAACAGTCCCTATCTGACCCAGAGCGCGGTGATCGACCCCGCGTTCCTGCGCGACCTGCTGACCCACGGGCCACAAGCGACGGTTGACCGCGCGATGGCCGATCTGGCGGCGCTGCATGACGACCTGCCGACCCTCGATCGCCTGGCCACCCGGCTGCGGGTCGCCAAGCGGCGGGTCGCCCTGGCCATCGCCGTGGCCGACATCGCGGGCCTTTGGCGGCTGGCCGAGGTCACCGGCGCCCTGACCGATCTCGCGGAGGCGGCGCTGGGCCTGGGCGCCGCCCGGGTGCTGGCCGACGCCTCGGCGCGCGGGGCCTTCGAACTGGCCCACCCGACCGATCCGCAGCGCGGATCGGGCCTAGTGATCCTCGGCATGGGCAAGCTGGGCGGCCGCGAACTGAACTATTCGAGCGACATCGACCTGATCGTGCTCTATGACGCGGACCGGGTGCGCGGCGCCGATCCGGACGCCGTGCAGGGCCATTTCGTGCGCTTGACCCGTAGCCTCGTGCGCCTGATGGAAGAGAGAACGGCCGACGGCTATGTGTTCCGGACCGACCTCCGGCTGCGCCCCGATCCGTCGTCGACCCCGGTCGCCATGTCGGTGCTGGCCGCCGAGACGTATTACGAAAGCCTGGGCCAGAACTGGGAGCGGGCGGCGATGATCAAGGCCCGCCCGGTGGCCGGCGATCTGGAGGCCGGGGCGCGCTTCCTGCACGGCCTGCGACCCTACGTGTGGCGCAAGAACCTGGACTTCGCGGCGATCCGGGACATCCAGGCGATCAAGCGGCAGATCAACGCGCAGCGCGGCGGCTCGGTGAGCGGGGTGGCCGGACACAACCTCAAGCTCGGGCGCGGCGGCATCCGGGAGATCGAGTTCTTCGTCCAGACCCAGCAGCTCATCTGGGGCGGTCGCCTGCCGTCGCTGCGCCAGCGCGCCACCCTGGAGGGACTGGCCGCCCTGGTCGAGGCGTCGCAGGTGACCGAGGAGGTGGCCGAGGGACTGCGCGAGGCCTATGTCTTCCTGCGCTGGGTCGAGCACCGCCTGCAAATGATCGACGACCGGCAAACCCACAGCCTTCCCAAGGACCCGGGAAAGCTCGATCACCTCGCGGTATTCCTGGGCTTTGGCGGACGCGGCGAATTCGCCGCCGCGCTGCTCGCCCGTCTGCGCTGCGTCGAGCGCCGCTATGCCGCCCTGTTCGAGGACGTGGACGGACCGCCGGGCGACGACGCCGGCGGAAACCTCGTGTTCACCGGCGCCGAGGACGATCCGGACACCCTGGAGACCCTTTCGGATCTGGGATTCAAATATCCGAAAAGGCTGTCGGCAATGGTTCGCAAGTGGCACCACGGACACTACCGAAGCACCCGCTCGACGCGCGGCCGCCAGTTGCTGACCCAATTGATGCCGGCCCTGCTGCGCGCCATGGCCCAGACCCCGGATCCCGACGATGCCTTCGCGCGGCTCGACGCGTTCCTGTCGCGGCTGCCGTCCGGGGTGCAGTTGTTCTCGATGTTCCAGGCCAACCCGAAACTGCTCGACCTGCTGGCCCGCATCCTCGGCACCGCGCCGCGACTGGCCGAGCACCTAAGCCGCAATCCGACCCTGCTCGACAACGTGCTGACCCCGGGATTCCTCGACCAACCGCCGGGCGGGGCCGACCTGGACGTGGAACTGGATCGCCTGCTGGCCGACGTGGCGCATTACGAGGGGCGGCTCGACGCCACCCGGCGGTGGGCCGCCGACCGCCGCTTCCAGGCCGGCATTCAGGTGCTGAACAGTCTGGTGACCCCGGCCCGCGCCGCCGTCGCCCTGACCGACGTGGCGGAGACCGCGCTGCGCCGCCTGGGGCCCCGGGTCGAGGAGGAATTCCGGCTCCGCCACGGTTACATTCCGGGCGCCGGCATGATCATCCTCGGCATGGGCAAGATGGGCGGCCGGGAGATGACTCCGACCTCCGACCTCGACCTGATCTTCGTTTACGACACGCCCGACCTGGAGGCGCGGTCGAACGGCGCCCGGCCCCTCGTGGTCAGCCAGTATTACGCGCGACTCAGCCAGCGGCTGATCAATGCCTTCACCGTGCAGACCGGCGAGGGCACGCTTTACGACGTGGACATGCGCCTGAGGCCGTCCGGCAACGCCGGACCGATCGCCTCGTCGCTGGAGGCCTTCGACCGCTACCAGTCGGACTCCGCCTGGACCTGGGAGCACATGGCGCTGACCCGGGCGCGCCCGATCAGCGGCCCGCTCGATCTTTCGGAGAAGGTCTGCCGGGTGATCCGCCGGACCCTCGCCCGACCGCGCGATCCCGACGCCCTGCTGCGCGAGGTGGCCTCCATGCGGCGCCGCGTGGCGGCCGAGCACGGCACCGATTCGCCTTGGGAGATCAAGCATTTCCGGGGCGGTCTGGTGGATGTGGAGTTCCTTGTTCAGTATCTTCAGTTGCGCCACGCGGCGGACCATCCCTCCGTGCTGTCCCAGAACACCCGCGATGCCCTGACCCGGCTGCGCGACGCCGGCGTCCTGGCCGCCGCCACGGCCGACGATCTGATCGCCGCGGCCGACCTCTGGCAGGCCTTGCAGGGGGTGCTCCGGATCGCCGTCTCGGGACCGTTCCATCCCGACGCCCGGCGGCTCGGCGTGGAATCGACCCTGGCCAAGGCTTGCGGGGTGACGCGGTTCGATCTCCTGGAGCCGCGGATCCGCGCGGTGGCGGCCGTTGCGCACCGTCATTTCGTCGAGGTGATCGAGACGCCGGCGGCGGATCTGCCGGAAACATCGTGATCCCCGCGAGGCGAGTCGGAATCGTTTCGCCGATCGCGCGTCGCGAGGATGTGTGGCAATGCGGCGCCGATGGTGTTATGAACCGCCGCCATGACGACCGACCTCGAACACATCCGCAATTTCGCGATCATCGCCCATATCGACCACGGGAAATCGACCCTGGCCGATCGCATGATCCAGATCTGCGGCGGCCTGACCGATCGCGAGATGAAGGAGCAGGTGCTCGATTCCATGGATATCGAGCGCGAGCGCGGCATCACCATCAAGGCGCAGACGGTGCGCCTGGAATACACGGCGCACAATGGCGAGACCTACGTCCTCAACATGATGGACACCCCGGGTCACGTGGACTTCGCCTACGAGGTGAGCCGCAGTCTCGCCGCCTGCGAGGGGTCTCTGCTGATCGTCGACTCGACCCAGGGGGTGGAGGCGCAGACCCTGGCCAACGTCTATCTGGCCATCGACAACGATCACGAGATCATTCCCGTCCTCAACAAGATCGACCTGCCGGCCGCCGAGCCGGAGCGAATCACCCGGCAGATCGAGGACGTGATCGGACTCGACGCCTCGGGCGCCCTGGCGGTGTCGGCGAAAAGCGGGACGGGAGTGCCGGAGGTTCTGGAGGCGTTGGTCGCCCGGCTGCCGTCGCCGGCCGGATCGGCCGAGGCGCCCCTCAAGGCGCTGCTGGTCGATTCCTGGTACGATCCCTATCTGGGGGTGATGATCCTGGTCCGCGTCCACGATGGCCACCTGAGGCGCGGCATGAGAATCCGGATGATGGCCGGCGGGACGATCCATCAGATCGACCAGGTCGGCGTCTTCACCCCGAAGATCACCAAGACCGACGCCCTCGGGCCCGGCGAGATGGGCTACTTCACCGCCTCCATCAAGACGGTGGCCGATACCAACGTCGGCGACACCATTACCGCCGAGAAGAACGGCGCCGCCGAGCCGCTGCCCGGCTTCAATCCCTCGGTGCCGGTGGTGTTCTGCTCCCTGTTCCCGTCCGACGCGGCGGATTTCGAGGACCTGCGCGAAAGTCTCTCGAAGCTGCGCCTGAACGACTCCAGCTTCGAGTTCGAGCCAGAGAACTCGGCCGCCCTCGGGTTCGGGTTCCGCTGCGGGTTCCTGGGCCTTCTGCACCTGGAGATCGTACAGGAACGCCTGGAACGCGAGTTCGATCTTGACCTGATCACCACCGCGCCCAGCGTCGCCTATCGCGTCGCGCGGACCGACGGCACGGCGTTCGACCTACACAACCCGGCCGACTTTCCCGATCCGAGCCTGATCGAGAGCGTCGCCGAACCCTGGATCAAGGCGACCATCCTGGTCCCCGACGACTATCTTGGCGCGGTGCTGTCCCTGTGCACCGAGCGGCGCGGCCGGCAGATCGAGCTGACCTACGCCGGCAGCCGCGCGATGGCGGTCTATCGGCTGCCGCTCAACGAAGTGGTGTTCGACTTCTACGACCGTCTGAAGTCGATTTCGCGCGGCTATGCCAGCTTCGATTACGAGATGGACGACTACGAGGAGGGCGATCTGGTCAAGGTCGGCATCCTGGTGAATCAGGAGCCGGTCGACGCCCTGGCCTTCATCTGCCATCGCGGCCAGTCCGAATATCGCGGTCGCGCCGTCTGCGAACGGCTCAAGGACCTGATCCCGCGACAGCTTTTCAAGATCCCGATCCAGGCGGCGATCGGCGGCAAGGTGATCGCGCGGGAAACCATCTCGGCGCTGCGCAAGGACGTCACCGCCAAATGCTATGGCGGCGACATCACCCGCAAGCGAAAGCTCCTCGAAAAACAGAAGGCGGGCAAGAGGAAGATGCGCCAGTTCGGCAAGGTCGAGATTCCGCAGTCCGCCTTCATCGCCGCGTTGAAAATGGGTGACGATTAAGGCGGATCGCCTCCGGGCCGGATCGCGGACGCGAATTTGCCCGAAGGCATGGCTTTGCCCACCGGCATCGACCACGAACTCATCGACTTGAACTTCGCGGAAACCCCGAAACGAAAAAGGGCGGCCCGAAGGCCGCCCTTTCCCGAAAGCTTAAAGGATCCGAGAACCCTAGAAGTCCACGCGCATGCCGGCAACCACGCCCCAGGCGTCGTTGTCGTCGGCGCCGGCGTCGTTGCTGTCCTCGCCCTCGTACTCGACGCTGAAGATCGAGCTCCGCAGAGACACGCCGGCACCCAGGTCATACCTGCCGGACAGCATCCAGGCTTCCTCGGTGTTGTTGTCCGAGACGTTCACGGTGCCCTCTTCCTCGTTGTAGCCGTAGCTCAGCGAGATAGCATAGGGGCCGGTCGCGTAGGCGACGCCGAGGTCAAAGCCGTAGCCGTTGATGGATTCCGCGGCGACGACCTGTTGACGCTGGCTGTCTTCCTGCTTGGTGCGCAGATAGCCGCCCGACAGGGTGAAGCCCTGATAGGTGATCTCGCCGCCACCCTCATACATGGTCGCCGAGGTGTGGTTGGCGGAACCATTGAGGTTTTCGTTGCCGACCCGGGCGATACCGCCGTTGATGCCGATGCCCACGCCCTCGAACTCGGTCGTGAAGATACCGCCGATCGACCAGGCCGGGCCGTCGCCGGTGACCCGGCGTTCCGGCTGATTGTTGCTGTCGCTTTCTTCCGGGGAATAGGACGCAGCCAGGGTCAGGCCATAGAACGACGGGGTGAAATACTTGATCTTGTTGGCGTCGTTACCGGCCACGAACGGGTCCAGGCTGAAATCGCCGGCCCGGCCGTTGAAACCGGCCGGAGCGGGAACCCAATCGGTGGTGTCGCCGTCGGCCAGGCCGATGCCCACGTCCGGGGAGGTGTGCTGGATGTCGTAGGCGGCGTGCTTGGTCTGACCAATGATCAGCCTGCCGTAGGTGTCCGACGAAACGGTCAGGAAGCTGTCGTCAATGGCGCCGCCTGGGTGATCGCCTTCCATGTCAATGCGGACCGCGATGGTCAGGCCGTTATCCAGGGTGGTCGAGCCGCGGAAATAGACCTCGGTGTCCGACTTGGTGTCGAAGTCGGCCAAATCCTTGACGTTGTTGGAGCTGTCGTTGTCGGCATAACCGACCCACTGCTCCATGAAACCACCGATCTGGATCTTGATCGGATCGGCGGCCTGGGCGGCCGGGGCGACCAGCATGGTGGCGCAGACCAGGGCGGTCGTGGCCGAGAGAACCTTTTTCATAGCTTTCCTCTCTTGCGATTCGGGTGAACATCCGAGCAGTCGCCCGGTGACTCGTTCGATGCAGGTTCCATACCGCCATTTACCGGTCGTTGGGTCAAGTTCGATCGCGCCGCGAATGTGTCGTTCCAGGCGCAGTGTGTCAATTCTACCACATTGTCCCGCGCGACCGGGCCCTGGCGGCGGTTCGCGGCACTCCGCCCACATCGAAACGGGGATTTGCCTTCGCGGTCGGGAGCGTTGTAAAAACGCCTATCGAGACGGCGACGGGCGGACGAGTCCGCCAAGGCGAGATTGGAAGCGCGCATGAACCCGCGAGGAATCGCTGACAGGTGCCGAAGGGGGATTTGCCTGGGCCTGACCGTCCTGCTGATTGCCGGCGGACTCACGGCCTGCGACAGCAGCAATCCGGGCTGGGAAAATCCCTACGACCCGAAAAACTACGACAAACGGGAAACCGTGTTCGGCGAGGGCGGCCTGACCCTGTTCGGCGACGACAAGGCGACCCAGGACGAGCAGGGCGGCGGCGGGCTTGGCGTCAACGGCTACCTGTGGCGGGCCAGCCTGGATACCCTGAGCTTCATGCCGATCACCTCGGCCGACCCGTTCGGCGGCGTCATCCTCACCGACTGGCACGCGCCACGGGAGGTGCCGAACGAACGGTTCAAGCTGCAGGTCTATATCCTCAGCCGCGCGCTGCGCGCCGACGGCGTGCGGGTCGCCGTGTTCCGCCAGGTGCGGATGGGGCCGGAATGGCGCGACGGCGCGGTGCCGGAACAGACGGCGACCGACATGGAGAACGCCATCCTGCTGCGGGCCCGCCAGATGCGCCGCGCCGCCGTGCAGTCCGAGGCGCAGTAGGGCGCCAACGTCTCGTCCAACCCCATAATCGCCAGCGGGCCCCGGCGGGCCGGGAAAGAAGCCGTATCATGTCGCGCTACAATTTCAGGGAAACCGAATCCAGATGGCAGGCCATCTGGGACGAACGCCAATCGTTTCGCGCGGTCGTGAACGACCGCCGCGAGAAATACTACGTCCTGGAGATGTTTCCCTATCCATCCGGGCGCATCCACATGGGGCATGTGCGCAACTACACGCTCGGCGATCTGGTGGCCCGCTACAAGCGGGCGCGCGGTCATAACGTCCTGCATCCTATGGGCTGGGATGCCTTCGGCCTGCCGGCCGAGAACGCCGCCATGCAGGCCGGGGCGCACCCCGCCGAATGGACCCGCGAGAACATCGACACCATGCGGGCGCAGCTCAAGCGGATGGGCCTGTCCTACGACTGGGCGCGCGAGGTGGCCACCTGCGATCCCGATTATTACCGCCACGAACAGAAGATGTTCCTCGACTTCCTGGCCGCCGGCCTGGCCTATCGCAAGGAATCCTGGGTCAACTGGGACCCGGTGGAAAACACCGTGCTGGCCAACGAACAGGTCATCGACGGGCGCGGCTGGCGCTCGGGGGCCGAGGTGGAACGTCGCGAATTGTCTCAGTGGTTTTTCAGAATCACGGAATTCGCGGAAGAGTTGCGGTCGGCCCTGGCCGAACTGAACCGCTGGCCGGACAAGGTGCGCCTGATGCAGGAAAACTGGATCGGCCGCTCCGAGGGCCTGCACATGCGTTGGACCATCGAGGGCCGGGACGCGCCGCTGGAGATGTTCACCACCCGGCCGGACACCGTGTTCGGGGCCTCGTTCTGCGCCATTTCGGCACGCCACCCGCTGGCCGCCGAACTGGCGGAGACCGATCCGGCGCTCCGCGCCTTCATCGCCGAGTGCGACCGCCTGGGAACCAGCGAAGCGGCCATCGAGACGGCGGAGAAGCGCGGCCACGACAGCGGCCTGAGGGTCCGTCATCCGTTCCTGGCCGATCACGCGGTGCCGCTCTACGTGGCCAATTTCGTGCTCATGGACTACGGCACCGGAGCGATCTTCGGATGTCCGGCGCATGATCAGCGGGACCTGGATTTCGCCCGCAAATACGGCCTGGACGTCACCCCCGTGGTCTGTCCGCCCGACGCCGATCCGGACACCTTCGAGATCGGCGACGTGGCCCATACCGACGACGGCCGGATGATCAATTCCGAGTTCCTGAACGGGCTCGACGTGGCGGCGGCCAAGGCGGCCGCCATCGACCGCTTCGAGCGGGCCGACCTGGGCACCCGCGCCGTTCAGTTCCGGCTGCGCGACTGGGGGATATCGCGGCAGCGCTACTGGGGCTGTCCGATCCCGGTGATCCATTGCGAGGCCTGCGGCATCGTGCCGGTTCCGGAGGACCAGCTTCCGGTCCGTCTTCCGGACGACGTGACGTTCGACACGCCGGGCAATCCGCTGGAGCACCACCCGACCTGGAAACACGTGAACTGCCCGTCCTGCAACCGGGCGGCGCGGCGCGAGACGGATACCTTTGATACGTTCATCGAATCGTCCTGGTATTTTCTTCGTTATGCCGATCCGACCAACGCGGCACGTGGTTTCGATCGCGAAACGGCGGCCTATTGGATGCCGGTCGACCAGTATATCGGCGGCGTCGAACACGCGGTATTGCACCTGTTGTATTCCCGGTTCTTCACCCGGGCGCTTAGGAAATGCGGCTATCTGGATGTCGAGGAACCCTTCGCCGGTCTCCTGACCCAGGGCATGATCTGCCACGAGACGTACCGCGACGAGGCCGGGGCGTGGCTGTTCCCGACCCAGGTCACGCCGGCCGGGAACGGCGGTGTCGTCACGGTGGACGGCGGCGCGCCGGTGACCGTCGGCCGGTCCGAGAAGATGTCGAAATCGAAACGCAACGTGGTCGACCCGGAAACGATCATCGAGACCTATGGCGCCGACACCGCCCGGCTGTTCATGCTTTCCGACAGCCCGCCGGACCGCGACCTGGACTGGACGGATGCCGGGATCGAGGGTGCCTGGCGTTATGTCAACCGGTTGTGGCGGCTGATCGAGGACACGGCGGACGCCCTGCCGCCGCCGGGAACGCCGATGCCGGCGGCGCTCGATGATGCCCTGCGCCGCGAGACGCATCGCTGCATCGCGGCGGTCACCGACGATCTGGAAAGATTCCATTTCAACAAGGCGGTGGCAAGAATTCGCGAATTCACCAACCGGATCGGCGAGGCATCCCCGGGAACTCCCGGCGCGGCCTGGACATTGCGCGAGGCGCTGGAGACGCTGGTCACGCTCATCGGACCCATGATGCCGCATCTGGCGGAGGAGCTTTGGCAACGGCTGGGCCACGCCGCCCTGCTGGTCGAACACCCTTGGCCGGTCTTCGATCCGGCGCTGATCGTCGACGATTCGGTGACCCTGGCGGTGCAGGTCAACGGTAAGCTGCGCGGCCAGGTGGACGCGCCCCGGGACTGCGACCGCGCGACCGCCGAATCGCTGGCCCTGGCGCTGGAGAACGTGCAACGGGCGATGGACGGCAGGCCGCCGCGCAAGGTGGTGGTGGTGCCGAACCGGATTGTCAATGTGGTGGTCTAGGCCCCTGCTGGTCGTCGCCGTTCTGGCGCTCGCGACCGGATGCGGCTTTCGTCCGCTGTACGATCGGGCCGACCGTTCCGGCGTGACCGCCGAGATGGCCCGGATCGCCGTCGGCGTCATCGAGGACCGGATCGGCCAGCAATTGCGCAACCATTTGATGGAACGGCTCAATCCGCGCGGGCAGCCGCATCGGCCCATCTACCGGTTGACCGTCACCCTGCAGGAAAGCACCGCGTACAAGGCCTTGCGGGAAGATCAGACGGCGACCCGCGCCAACGTGCGGATCAACGTCAGCTACACCTTGCGCCGCGCCGGCACGGTGGAGGTGGAAACCTCCGGGGAGGTGTTCGCGATCAGCAGCTACAACGTGGTATCGTCGGATTTCGCCACCGAAATGGCCGATCGCAACGCGCGCGGCGAGGCGACGCGGATGCTGGCCGAGGATATCGTCAACGAATTGGCGATCCATTTTCGCGCCCGTCGTGACGCCGCCCGCCCCTAGTGGTTCGATGCCAACGGATGAGTCCCATCCGTTGGCTGAATCGAACCACCAGATCACTAGCTTAGTGGATCGACCGATCCAAAGCTTGGGTACCAAGCGTTGGATCCGATCCACGAGTAGGCCCTTTCGCGCATGAAGATCACCGGTGGCCGTATC
>JANQIL010000072.1 GCA_028282245.1 Magnetospira sp. | reverse complement strand
GCCGTCGCGTCCTTCGGCTGTTCGTCGGCCGGGAAGGCCCCGAACCAATGCCGAAAATCCAGGTCGGTCTCATCGAGCCAGATTTTAAGGTACCGGCCGCCGGTCCGCATGTCCGCCCACTTGGCGCCGCCGACCGTCACCCAATCCCGAATGTCGACGCTCCACAGCTTCAGATCGAAATCCCGCGTGATCTTGCCGCCCTTCTTGTCGGTGATCGGGATCAAATAGGACTCGGCGAAAATGCGATTGTGCTTGACTTCCCCGTGAAAGACGTTCGGGCGACCCTCGATCTTGCGAAGAGTAAAAAATCCGTTGTCCATGGCCGTTCTCTCCTATTTCAGCCGTTCCAATACTCCAGCGCGCTCCGCGCGGGGCCGTTTTTGTCCAGTTTCAGGGGCGCGCCGCGCCCCGAAAGGAGGGGGCGGAACGGGTGGAGCCCCGAAAGGCCCCACCCCGAAACGGGCAACGCCCGCCCCTCAAACCCCGGAACAAGGGAACGGCCAGAAACCCCGCCCGGGAAAAGTCCGTGAAACCACCACATCTTGGGGGAACCCCAATGAGTGGTGAATTACGTTATGATCCATTACTAAATCTAGATACCTTGTCAAGACTTAATTTCTAAGTCACTATTTAGGGAGTCAAATCAAGGGGCTAGGCCATGCGTACCATCGACCAATACATTGATCTTGCTAGAAAAAACGCGGAGATTAAGTCGGACCGCGAACTCTCAACAGCCCTCGGCTTCCGGAGCAACACCGTATCACATTGGCGCACGAAACGAGCTTGGCCGTCCGATGACATGATACTGCGCCTCGCCGACCTTGCCGGGGTCGACGAGAAAACCGCTATCCTAGACCTCGGAATCTGGACAAACAGCGGTCGAGCCAAAAAGGTTTATTCGACGCTTCTAGAGCGCATCGGCGCCACGGTGACGACCCTACTGATTGCCGCCGGCCTCGCCTCCCCTGCCCATGCTGCGGACACCGGATTTCACATTACGCCAAAGAAAAATACACTGTATATTATGGAAAATAAGGGCGTTGAAAAACCGCTGTCCCATCAAACCCTTCGCGAATCGCTTGAAATATCCCTTGTCAGCACGCTGAGTCGGCCGGCGGCGGCGCGTCGTCCGCGCGGGTTTCGACGACCAGGCCGTCATAGGCCACCCGGACCCCGCGCGGCAGTTTCGCCTCGGTCGCCTCGTGGTCCATGGACACGCTGAGATGGGTCAGGAACGCCTGGCGCGGCCGCAGGCGCGAGACCCATTTCAGGGCCAGGGCCGTATGCGCGTGGGTCTCGTGCGGTTCGTCGCGGAAGACCCCGATAACCAGGGTATCGACGCCGGCCAGGATATCGAAGGCATGGTCCGGCAGCTTGACCAGATCGGTGCAGTAGCCCAGGCCACCGATGCGGAACCCGAGCGACGTGCTAAATCCGTGGTCCTGCTCGAAGCAATGGATGCCGAGGTCGTCGATCTCGAAACGATCGCCATCCTCGATCCGTGTCGGATCCAGGGCCGGCTTATAGTAGACCTCCGCCTCCGGATGCAGCGGCTCGAACACGTAGCCGAAGCGATCTCGGATGATGTCCAGCGTGTGGCCGTTGGCGTAGCAACGCAACGGCCGCTCGATGTATCGGTTGATGGCCCTCAGGTCGTCGATTCCGTGCAAGTGGTCGGCATGGGCATGGGTGAACAGCACCGCGTCCAGGCGGCGGATGCCGATGCGCAGGCACTGCTCGCGGAAATCCGGCGAGGTGTCGATCAGGACCTTGGTATCCCCGTTCTCGACGAGAATGGACGGCCGAAGGCGGCGGTTCTTGGGGTTCGCCGGGTCGCAACTGCCCCAGCCCTGAAAGACGCCGGGCGTGCCACCGGAACTACCGGTGCCGAGAAACGTGATCCGCATTCAGGAACTCCTGTTCGGTTGGGGAATCCTGCCGAAAAGCGTCAAGAAATTGGCCGTGGTCGCGGCGCGAACCTCGTGCGGCGACCGGCCGAGCGCCTCGGCCAGCGCGGTCGCCGTATGGGCGACGAAGGCAGGCTCGTTACGCTTGCCGCGTTTCGGCACCGGGGCCAGATAGGGACTGTCCGTTTCGATCAGCAAACGGTCCAGCGGCAGTCCGCGCACGGTCGCCCGAAGATCATCGGCGGCCTTGAAGGTCAGAATCCCGGAAAGGGAAATGTAAAGCCCCAACTCGACCGCCGTTTCAGCCAAATCCGAGCCGGAGCTGAAGCAATGGATGAGCCCCGGGAAGGCCCCCTTCCGGTGTTCGTCGCGGAGGATATCGATCATGTCCGGATCGGCGTCGCGGCTATGGATCACCACCGGCAGCCCGGTCGCGCGCGCCGCCGAGATATGCGTCCGGAATCGTTGCTGTTGGGTTGCGCGTTCGGAATGACGGTAGAAATAATCGAGCCCGGTCTCTCCGAATCCGACGGTTTTCGGATGCTCGGCCAGGGCTATCAGATCGTCCGGGGTGACCGCCGGCTCGCCGTCGACATTGTGCGGGTGGATGCCCACCGTGCAGTAGATGCCGGGGTGCGCGTCGGCCAGGGCACGCACCCGCGCGAAGCGGCTGACATGGGTGCAGATGGTCAGCAGGTATTCCACCCCGGCCGCCGCCGCGCGATCGAGCACCGCGTCAAGATCGTCCGCGAAATCCGGAAAATCGAGGTGGCAGTGACTGTCAACGAGCATCGCGCGCCCTTCCCGCGAGCCGGTCACGGGCCGGCCAGGTGGGTGTCTCCGCCCCCGTTATAGCGCGAAACGGACCCGCCGCGACAGTCCCCCGCCCCAGCGCTCCGTCGGCGCGCCCCTCCCCGTCCGTCATGCGTCCTCGGCTTCCGGATCCACGTAGCGCGGAAACACCCCTTCCGGTTTCGGAAGGGGAAGGCCGGCGCACAGGGCGTGGCCCGCATCGAGGCAGGCGAAATCGCGCGAGTCCTCGGCCACCGCCAGCAGATCGAGCATGCGTCCGGCGGAATCGGGCATCACCGGCTGGGCCAGGATGGCCAGATGCCGCAGGGTTTCGGCCAGAACATAGAGCACCGTGCGCATGCGGTCCGGATCGGTCTTGCGCAACGCCCAGGGCGCCTGCCGGTCCACATAGGCGTTGGCGGCGCGGACCACGTTCCAAAGGTGCTCCAGGGCCTCGTGGAACGCCTGCACGTCGATCGCCGCGCCCATCCGCGCTTTCGCCCCGGCGGCCGCGTCCAGCAGCGCCCGGTCGTCCTCGGTCATGGCGCCGGGCGAAGGCACCATCTTGTCGCAGTTCTTGTGGATCATCGACAGTACGCGCTGCGCCAGATTGCCGAAGTCGTTGGCCAGATCCCCGTTTATCCGGTGCACCATCGCGGCATGCGAGAAATCGCCGTCGTTGCCGAACGGCACCTCGCGCAGCAGGAAATAGCGCACCTGATCCAGGCCATAGGTCTCGATCAGCTTGATCGGGTCGATCGTGTTGCCGAGCGACTTGGATATTTTCTGGCTTTCGTTGGTCCACCAGCCGTGCGCGAACACGCGACGCGGCGGCCGCAGCCCGGCCGCCATCAGGAAGGCCGGCCAATAGACGGCGTGGAAGCGCAGGATATCCTTGCCGACCATATGCACATCGGCCGGCCAGTAGCGGGCATAGTCGCCGTCGGTGTCCGGAAAGCCGACCGCGGTAATGTAGTTGGTCAGCGCATCCAGCCACACGTAGACGACGTGAGCGTCGTCGCCCGGCACCGATATCCCCCAGTCAAGGGCGGTGCGCGACACCGACAGATCCTGCAGGCCCCCTTGCACGAAGCTCACCACCTCGTTGCGCCGGGTTTTCGGGAGGATGAAGTCCGGGTTGGCCTCGTAGAACGCCAGCAGGCGGTCCTGCCAGGCCGACAACCGGAAAAAGTAGCTTGGCTCCTCGACCCATTCCACCTCGGCTCCCGAGGCCTTGGCCACGTAGGTCCCGTCCGGACGCTTCTCCAGTTCGGATTCGGTGTAAAAGGCCTCGTCGCGGGTCGCGTACCAGCCGGCGTAGGCCCCCAGATAGATGTCCCCGGCATCGACCAGCCGCGCCCACAGAGCCTGCACCGAGGTCTTGTGGCGCGCCTCGGTGGTGCGGATGAAATCGTCGTTGGAGCACGCCATGAACTCCGCCAAATCCCGGAAATTCCGGGATACGCGGTCGGTGAACCGCTGGGGATCGATCCCCGCCGCGCGGGCCGAGGTCGCCACCTTCTGGCCATGCTCGTCGGTGCCGGTCAGGAACTTG
Source organism: Magnetospira sp. (assembly GCA_028282245.1). GTDB lineage: Bacteria > Pseudomonadota > Alphaproteobacteria > Rhodospirillales > Magnetospiraceae > JANQGL01. The sequence continues at coordinate 6,975 of JANQIL010000072.1, read as the reverse complement.
ACGTCGAACCCGTCCAGGCGCTTGAAGCGGGCCAGCATGTCGCAGGCCAGGGTGGTATAGGCATGGCCGATGTGCGGCTGGGCGTTGACGTAATAGATAGGCGTGGTGACGTAATACCGGGGCGTGGTCATGAAAGGTCCTCTTCGGGGCGGGCCGCGTCGATGCGCTCAATTCCGCGCCGCGCCCTGGAGGCCCAGGACCATGGCGAGAACGACCTGCTTGCGATCGAGGTCGAGGCCCGCGGCACGCGACAGCAGTTGGTCGGTCTTTTCCCATACCTGAAGCCACGGATCAAGGGGACCCGATCGGCTTCCCGTCGCGCGGTCGCGGATCCGGTCGGCCAGCCACCAGCGGACGATATCGGCGGCGGCCCGGAACCGATCGGAGGACTCGCCCCGCGCCAGATCGTCGGCCAGACCGTGCAGGGCCACGAGGTCGAGGTCCGGCAACCCTTCCAGAAGGGACAGCAGCCGCCGCCCGACGTCCAGACCCCGGGCATCCCCCAGGGCCAGCGCGCGGGCGACGCTGCCGCCCGAAATCCGCGCCAGATGCCGGCGATCGTCGTCCGACAGGCCGGGCAGAATCCGGCCGACGATCTCGGCCACCGTCGCGGTGTCGAGCGACCGCAGGGTCAGCCGGCGGCAGCGCGAGCGCATGGTCGGCAGGACCCGCCCCGGGTTGTGGGCGACCAGCAACAGCAGGGCCCGGCGCGGCGGCTCCTCCAGCCACTTGAGCAGGGCGTTGGCGGCATTGCGATTGAGCTCGTCGGCCGCGTCGACGATCACCACCCGCCAACCGCCCTCGGCCGAGGTCTTGGACAGGAAATCGCCGATCCGGCGCACGTCGTCGACCACGATTTCGTCGCGCAGGCGGCCGGTCCGTTCGTTGATCCGCCGCTCGATGGCGAGCAGGTCGAGATGCGCCCCGGCGGCGATCCGCTGGGCCACCGGATGGTCGCCCGCCATCGCGAGGTCCGTCGCCGCCCGATCGCCGAACAGGCCGTCGTTCCGCCCTGCCCCGCCGTCGCCGCCGGCCAGCACGAAACGGGCGAACCTGTAGGCCAGGGTCGCCTTGCCGATGCCGCGCGGGCCGCACAGCATCCAGGCATGGGCAAGGCGACCCGACGCGAACGCCTCGCCCAGGGTTCGTTCGGCCGCAGCGTGACCGAGCAGGCCCGGATTAAGACGCTGCGAGGGGGGCTCGGTCATGCCACCTCGGCCCCGAACGCCGCCTCCACGGCCTCGACGACGGCCGCCGCCACCCGATCCGGGTCGGGTGTCGCGTCGATGACCCGGCAGCGCTCGGGATCATCCCTGGCGATGCCCAGGAAACCTTCGCGCAACCGCTCGTGAAAGGCGATGTCCATGCGCTCGTAGCGGTCCTCGGCGCCGTCGCGCGGGGCCCGCGCGCGGCGCAGTCCGAGCGCGACCGGAAGATCGAGAATCAGGGTCAGGTCGGGGCGCAGCGGGCCGACCGCGATGTCGTACAAGGCGTCGATGGCGACCCTTGGGACTCCATGGCCCGCCCCCTGATAGGCGGTCGTGGAATCGGCGAAACGGTCGCACAGCACCCACGTGCCGGCCGTCAGGGCCGGGCCGATCCGCCGCGCCACATGCTCGCGCCGCGCCGCGAAATTGAGCAGCGCCTCGGTCAGCGGGTCCCAGCGGCCGGGGTCCCCGGTCACCAGCAGCGCGCGGATCGCCTCGCCGCCCTCGGTCCCCCCCGGCTCGCGGGTCGCCAGAACGGATCGGCCACGACCCTCCAGATACCGGCGAAGGCGCTCGATCTGGGTTGTCTTGCCGGCGCCCTCGCCGCCCTCGAAGGTGATGAACCGGCCACGGTTCACCCCTGGGCGCCCCACAGCAGGTAGTTCACGGCGGCGCCCAGGCGTCCGAACAGGCCCAGCCGCTCCACATCCTCCCCGGCGAACAGCGGGATTTCGTGGAGATCGCTGTCCGGAGCACTGACCCGCAGGGTCGCCACCCGCGTTCCCTTGGCCACGGGGGCCGGCAACGGTTCCTCGTAGGCCACCACCACCGTCATGTCGCGACGCGCGGTGCGTTGCAGGGTGATCACGAGATCGTCCTCGACCACCAGCGGAACCCGCGCTTTCCGGCCGAGCCACACCGGAGCCTCGATCACCGTGTCGCCCGCCTGGTACAGACGGTAGTTATCGAATTCCCGGAACCCCCACTCCATGACCCGTTCGGCCTCGGTGGCCCGCTCGCGCACGCTGGCAAGACCGTTGACGACCAACACCAGGCGCCGTCCGTCGCGCTCCGCGCTGGCGGTCAAGCCATAGCCGCCGCTCTCGGTATGCCCGGTCTTCAGCCCGTCGGCGCCCATCTCCTTGTACAGCAGCGGATTGCGGTTGCCCTGGTGAATGTCGCTGAAGGTATAGCTCGTTTCGGAATAATAATGATAATATTCCGGGAACCGCCGGATGGTTTCACGGGCCAGGATGGCGAGATCCTCGGCCGTGGTCCAATGATCGGCATGCGGCCAGCCGGAGGCGTTCACGAAACTGCTGTTCACCATGCCGATGTCGTGCGCGCGGGCGGTGATCATGTCGGAAAAGGCCCGCTCGCTGCCGCTCATGCCCTCCGCGACGACGATGCAGGCATCGTTGCCCGATTGCACGACGATTCCACGGATCAGGTCCTCCACACGGACCCGTGTATCGACTCGCACGAACATCTTGGACCCGCCCTTCTTCCAGGCCGTCTCGCTGACCGGGAAGGTATCGTCGAGCGACAGGCGGCCGTCCTTGAGAGCCTCGAAGACCATGAACACGGTCATCATCTTGCTCATCGACGACGGCGGCATGCGCATCCGGGCGTTTTTTTCCAGCAGCACGGCGCCGGTGTGGTGGTCGATCAGCAAGGCCTGACGGGCCGCCGTATCGATTGCCGGCACGGCTGTTGGCGTCAGGGTCAGGATCCCGAAAAGAATCAGTACCGCAAGCGTCTGGCCCGGGATGTTGAATGAAGGCATAAGGCGCGCCGGGTTCCTCATGACGATCGTTTTCCTCCGTCTGGCGGTGGTTCGCGGGTCGTTGCGGCTCACCGGCCGATCAGGCGGGCGTCGCCGAATCCGAACCGCTGCACCTGCTGAAGAATCCGCCGGCCCTCGCCGGCCGTGGCGTAGGGCCCGAGACGCACCCGATACCAGTCCCGGCCGCGCACCACGACCTGACTCACCTCGACCGGACCGAGATCCATCAGCAGATCATGCGCCCGTCGGGCGTTTTCATACAGGCTGTACGATCCGGCCTGGACGAACAGGCCGGAAACCGCCATCGGCTGGGCGGCCGCCAGGCTTGGCGCCACGGCGGCGGCCGGCACGTCGGGCGGCGCCAGGGCTTGCCGGTTGACGTTCGGCTTGGACAGATCCCGCCGCGCGGTGATCGGGCCGGCGACCGGCGTCGCATCGTCGGCCGCGACGCCGATCCCGCCCTGCGCCCGCGAGGCCGCCTGACGACTCAGCTCCGGGATGATCTGGACGCGCACCCGCGCCGTTCCCTGCCGCTCGAAGCCAAGCAACTGGGCGGCGCGCCGCGACACGTCGATGATGCGGTCGCGGGCGAACGGGCCACGGTCGTTGATGCGCAGAACCAACCCGCGCCCGTTCTCCAGATTGGTGACCCGGACGAAGCTCGGCATCGGCAGGGTCCGGTGCGCCGCGGTCAGCGCCCACTGGTTGAAGATTTCGTCATTCGCCGTTGTTTTTCCATGAAACTTCGGGCCGTACCATGATGCGATCCCGGTCTCGTCGAGCGCGTAGTCGACCGCCGGATAATACCACTTTCCGGAAACCTGGTAGGGCTTGCCAACCTTGTAGTAGCCACCGTATTCGGTGCGCGGCATTGCCCCCGGTGTCTGCTGGACCTGCTTGGCGGTATCCACCGCCAGCTCGGTCGGCGCGCAGCCGGCGAGACCCGCCAGCCAGCCCGCCACGCCAAGGGCCAGACCGAGCGCGGTGAGTCCGTTCAGGGGCGCTGAATTGAGCATGGGCGGCGTCCTCGCGTGGCGCTTCCGTACAAGCCGAACCTTACCCGTCCCGGCCGTCGTCGGCAAGCGGACGGGCCGGCGCCGGCCGCGACGCGATGCCAAGTCGTTCCAGCAGTCCGAACGTGGGATAACCGTCGGCCGGCAAACGGGCATGCTTCTGAAAACGGCGGATCGCGTCGCGGGTGCCGGGGCCGGCGATGCCATCCGTCGGCCCCGGATCATACCCGAGCGACGTCAGACGGGCCTGCAGGGCCTCGATGTCGCGCCGCGACAGGCTCCGCGTGTCCGCCGGCCGTGGGGTGCGCAGGGGCTCCTTGCCGATCAGACGGTCGGCCAGATGCCCGACCGCCACCGCGTAGAGCTGCGAGCGGTTCCACACCATGATGGTCCGGAAGTTGTCGTAGACCAGGAACGCCGGCCCCCGGACTCCGGCCGGCAGGATCAATGACCCGTCCATGGCCACTTTTGGCAGGTCTCGACCGTCCACTTTGCGCACTCCGAGCATCTGCCATTCCTTAAGGGATTTCCGAACCTTGAGACCAATCAGATCGAGATCGAAGTTGGACGGAAGGCGCACCTCCCGGCCCCAGGTTCTGGTCGGATCCCAGCCCGACCTGGCGAGGTAGTTGGCGGCCGACCCGAAAACGTCGGGCAGCGACCCCCACATGTCGCGCCGGCCGTCGCCGTCGCCGTCCACCGCGTAGGCGGCGAAGGTGGTGGGAATGAACTGGCAGTGCCCCATCGCCCCGGCCCAGGACGACCGCGCATCGAGCGGGATGTCGCCCGCCTCGATCCCGTCGAGGGCGCTCAGCACCTGGGCCCGGAAGAAGTCGGCGCGCCGCCGGTCGTGGGCCAGGGTGGCCAGCGCGCCGACAAGCGGAAAACCGCCGGTGTGGGCGCCGTAGTGGCTTTCCAGACCCCAGAAGGCGACCAGGAAGCGTTTCTGGACGCCGTGGCGTGCCGCCACCTGTTCCAGAAGCGTCGCGTGGCGGCGCATCATCCGGCGGCCGGTTTCGATCACCCGTGGCGTGACCCGTTTGTCGAGATACGTCCACAGGGTTTGCGTGAACTCCGGTTGGTGACGATCCAGTTCCAGCACCCGCTCGATCGGCGACAGGTCGGACAGCGTGGCGTCGAGCGTGGCATCCGAGATCCCGTTTTCCGCCGCCTCGCGGCGCAGGTCGTCAAGCCAGCGCGCGAACGGCGCGTCCTCGGCGGCGCCGGGGGATCCCAGGGCAAGGCCGCCGACGATGGCCCACGGAGCCAGCCATTTCCTCGGGCAAAGACTCATGTTTCCTCTTCAGCCTCTTGAAAATTCGACGATTTCGGGCCTGGAAAGATGGCATCGGTACGCCCGGATAGATAATAGACCAAAAGACCGATCCACTCGTGCAGCCCCTTGTCCAGGTTCGACAGGCCATTGATCAGCGAAAATCCGAACGCGATATCCTGCGGCCCTCGAAATCCGTAATCGACCGGCATTGGCACCACGTCCCAGCCGGCGCGGCGGAAGCATCCGACGGCGCGCGGCATGTGAAAGGCGGAGGTGACCAGCAGCCACCTGTCGCCGGCCTCCGGGCGCACGAGGTCGCGGGTAAAGACCGCGTTCTCCCAGGTGTTGCGCGACCGGTTTTCGAGAATCAGGCGGGACGTTTCCAATCCCATCCCTTCCAGGACCGGCCGCACCATGTCGGCCTCCTTGAAGCGTTGCTCGAACGGGTCGCCCGATCCGCCGGTGAACACGAGGCGCGTGCCCGGATAGCGGCGGATCAGTCCGGGCAGCTCGACGAGCCGCTCGGCCGCCGCGGTCAGGGCCACCTGGCCCCGCGCCACGCTGACCGCCGGGTCGAGCAGACCGCCGAGCACGATGATTCCATCCACCGCCGCCGGCAACCTGTCGGGCGGCGGGAAGCGTTCCTCGAGGTGCACCACCATCCAGGTGCCGGCTGGCACGATGGCGACGCCAAGCCACAGCACCGCCGCGAGGGTGATCAGGCCCCGTCCCGACCGCCGGCGCCCGATCCACAGCAGCAGGGTTCCGGCAACGAGAAGGATGAGCAGCAGGTTGCCCGGCGCGACAAGGAACCAGAAGATCTTGGAGGCGTAGAAAAACACCGGCCGTTTCCCACAGAACGCGTGACACGATCATGTCCCGGGTCCCGTTAACCGGGCGTAAACGGCCGTTCGTCGGCGTCAGGTGCGGATTTCCGTCGACCCATCCGGCGCCGTCCGCCGCTCGCCGTCCGGCGACTCCGGCGGTGCCGCGGGGTTCACCCGGCGGATCAGAATGTCGCCGTTGGGCAAGACCTCCGGCGCCGCGTACTGGGGGATCGACATCAGCAGCAACTCGAGGGCGCCCATGATCGAGCGCATGCCGTCCTGCAGCATCTCACCGGGTTTCTGGTCCGGTTCCTCGGCCCGAACGGCGCCCGGAAGGGCCAGGGCGCCGGCCATCAGGGCCGCGCACAGGAGTGTTCTGGAAATGATCATGGACTGACGTCTCCACCCGGTCTGGCGCGATGCGCGCAGTTTAGACTGAGTGACCGTTGGAGGCGACAAGGTTTCCCGATGTCGTTCCGAAACGCCCGTGCGCCCGTTGGCGGTGACGGCGCGGCTCCAGGGCGCCATCATGCGCCATCGGCATTGGGAGCGCCGCGACCGGATGATCGTCGCGCGGACCTTGTCGCCCGTGACGCGAACCGCTAAATAGCCTTGGCGGAGCACAATGCGACCGGCGCCATGGACGGGTGGCCGAGTGGTTGAAGGCAGCGGTCTTGAAAACCGCCAGGGGCTCGCGTCCCTCGTGGGTTCGAATCCCACCCCGTCCGCCATCCTAAAATTTCCCGTTCCGATTTCCTCCAAGGCCTTGAAGATCAAGGAGGTTTTCGGGGTTCGAAACCCCTCGTTCCGGGCGTAGCGGAGGCGGTCGGAGAAGGCCAGCCGGAGGGTGGTCTTCTTGTCCTCC
>JANQIL010000017.1 GCA_028282245.1 Magnetospira sp. | reverse complement strand
TGGGCTGTCCTCCTCCGTCGTGACAGCCCTTCACGAATCACATATGCGCTGGTCCGGGAATCCCCTTCAGTTTAGAAAGCTTCGACCGATTGCCCTGGGATGGTGCTTGTCCACGCTTGCCGGTGGTGGCACCCTTTTTTTGTCCTTCCCCTGACATCCGCGCCCAAGCGCCTGAGGCCGCACCGACCGGGACTCCGTCCCGACCGGGCGGATCCCCCTCATGCCATGGAGGCGCGGTATGCGGACCTGTGCGAAGTATGGCCCCGGTGCGGGGCGCTGTCACCCGGCCCGCCGGGCTCTCCGATCCGTGTTCAACGGCAGGCGGAGGGAGGTCCGGCCATGACCATGCAGTGGGGTTCACACGCGCCGGGTCCGCCGTTCCAGGGCCTTCCGGGGCCGGTGGCGGGCGAAACGGCGCGGTTGATCAATTTCCAGTTGCTGTACGTCCTGTTGGCGGCGGCGCTGGGTACGGTGGCCAGCATCGGTCTGTCGTTCGGCGGCACCGTCTACAACCTGGAACGGGACGGCGGGGCGATGTTCTCGACCATCGGCTCCGCCCTGTCGGTGTCGGTGGTGACCGGCGTGTTCCAGTTGATCGGCTGGTGGGTCTTGCTGGACACGCGGCACTATTGCACCGCTTGGCGCAAGATCGGCGGCCTGGTCTGCGCCGTCGTCTTCCTGCTCTTCGGCTACGGCACGTCGTCGTACTTCAACTACACGATGCTGTCGGCCCCGTCGGCGACGGTCATCTACCTGAGCGACCAGGTGCGCGAGCGCACGGCAATCCTGGACGCGTTGCGGGTCCGGGCCGATGCGATCAACCAGCTTCTGCCCGCTGTCCGTGCCGAACGGGATTCAGCCTGCGACGCCAAGGACCTTGAGGATGCCGAAGGGGCGTATTCCGGGTCCCCCGGGCGTGGGTTCGTTTACGCCGTCTTCGCCGACATCTGCAAGCGCGCCAGCGTCGCGGCCGAGGCGCTGGAAGGGGCGCTGGCCGTCAATGTGGACAATGCACGGCGCGCCCGCGCGGTTCTGGAGGCGCTGGAAACCGGCCTGTCCGACGTCAGCGCGCCGATCCTGGAGCGGGAACGCGCCCTGCGGCGCCTGATCCGCGACCTCGACGACATTCTCCGCGACGTGCGCGGCGCGCGGATGACCGAGAGCACGGACACGTTCTTCGCCGTGCTGTCGTCGTCGGTGGCGGCCCTGGGGTCCGGTGACGGCCTGTCCCTGGAGGCCCGGCAGAACCGCGCCCTGGCCAACCTGCGGGCCGGCATGGAAGAGCGTCTGCCGGTGATCCGGAAGATGATCGCCGACGTGTCCCAGGCCGATGTCCCGGCAGCCTCGCTCGACACCCGGCCCTCGGTGCACGAGTTGATGCTGCATTCGGTCGGCAAGCACCCGCAAAACGTCCTTCTTGCGGCCGGAATCGACTCTTTCGCGGCGTTCATGATCCTCGTGCTGCTGCTGAAGCAGCCGCGAGCCCCCCGACTCACCCCCCATCGTGTGTAAGGAGGACGGCACCATGGCACGATTTTCTCCCGGAAAGTGGGTCGCCGCCATCGGCATGACCGGCGCGTTTACCGTGGTCGGCGGCGTGTCGCTGGCCCTGATCGCCGAAAAGGTGGTTACGCCGGAATTGGGCTCTCAGCTTCTGTGCACCGCCGGTCTGGTGGAGTTCGCCGGTGACTCGTGTATCGGGGACCGGATCGAAGAGGCGCAAGCGAGGCTGCGCCGCGATCTCGACACGGCCAACGCCGGGCTGTCGGGGCGGATGGTCTTCACCGAAGGGCCGAAGGTCGCCAGTCTGACGGTGATCGTCGGCACCATCTACCGCGACCACGCCACCCGCAGCGACATCATGCGGGCCATCTGCTGGGGCATTCAGGACCGCGGCGGGCTCGATCCGCGCCTGACGCTGGCGGAGATGGACGGCGACGGCACCGTGCGGGCGCTGGCGGTCGATGCCTTCGAGCGCTCGGCCATCAACCTGGACCCGGCGGACGTCGCGGCGGCGCGCCGGGTGTGTCCCTGGCCGGACCCGCGGTGATGGCCGGGCGTCCGCGGCATAACGGCGCCCGGATCGGGCCGGCGCTGATCCTCGGCGCCGGGGCCTGGTGGCTGCTGGAGGAAACCGGCCCCGTGCTGCGCGGGGCCGGGGTCGCCCCGGTCCCGGCGCTGGCGGCGGTCGCGCTGGCGGCCTGCGGGTTCGCGGCCCTTTCCGATGCGTTGCGGCTGGCGGCGGACATGCTGGACTGGATCAAGGCCTGGACGCCGCGGGGCCACAAGGGCACGGCGCGCTGGGCGCGGTCGCCGCGCGACCTGGGCGGCGACATCAGGCGCACCGGCTGGGGGCCGTACTGGGGCGCGTTCAAGGGCCGGGAGGTCATCGCCGACTATGCCTCCAACGCGCTGACCCTCGGCCCGGCGGGGACCGGCAAGGGCGTGGGGGTGATCCAGCCGACGATCCTGGCGATCCGGCACAGCAAGACCGTCATTGATTTCAAGGGCGAACTGGCCTGCGTGCTGGCGGGCGCCCTGCGGCGTCGCGGCGAAACCGTCCGTATCCTCAATATCGGCGACATGTGGCTGGGCCGCCTGGGGCCGTCCGACGCCTACAACCCGCTGCACCTGATCGCCGACGACTTCGAGCGGCCCGGTGGCCTCCAGGATGTGACCAACGACCTGGCGGAACTGGCGCTCCAGCTTCTGCCCGAACCGGAGGGCGGCGACGCCAGGGGCGAGCGCTACTTCCGCGACGGCAGCCGCACCTTCATCGCCTTCGCCGTCCAGACCTGCGTCCTGATCGACGGCCTGGAGGCCACCCTGGGCGACGTCGCCCGCATGCTGGACGACCGCCGCAGCCTGTACCGGCACGCGCTGTGGGCCTGCGGGCGGCTGGCGCAGACGGGAGAGAGGCCATGAGCAGCGACTTCGCGGAGATGCCCCTGCATGACTCGCCCTGGACGGCGCGCCAGGACCCCGAGGATGTGGAGGCGTATATCGCCTATTACCGAAGCCTGGCCTCGGGCCTCGCCGACCTTCTGGGCACGGAGGACTCGCGGACCGCCGACTCCTTCATCACCGGCGCGCAACAGGCGCTGGCCCGGTTCAACATCACCACACGCGCCCACAAAAAGACCCGGCGCTCGACCTTCCGCTTCGCCGAACAGAAGGAGGGGGACCGGCCGACCACCGTGTTCATCGTCGCCGACGCCAGCCGCATCAACGCCCAGAAGCCGGTCCTCGGCCTGATTCAGTGGGGCATGATGCAGGCGTTGAAGCGGCACCCGGACAAGACCCGGCCCGTCTATCTGCTGGCCGATGAGGCGACCAACTTCAAGCTGCACGATCTCGGCTCCCTGCTGACCTGGGGGCGCGGCTACGGGGTGCGGATTCATCTGGTGATCCAGTCGCTGTCCGCATTCCGGGAAACCTACGGGACCAACACGCTGAACGTCCTGCTCTCGGAAACCGAGATCAAGCAGGTCCTGGCCGGGCAACGCGAGCCGGAAACCCTCGACCTGATCGAGAAGCTCCTGGGCCGGCAATCCCTCATCGCGCAAAGCCACAGCGGCAACCGGGACCGGGGGCTCGGGGTCGACGGCACGGGGTATCAGGAGGACGGCCGGGCGCTGATGACGGCCGACGAACTCCGCCGCACGCGCAAGACGATCCTGCTGATCCGCCGCAACCGGCCGCTGCTGGTCGATCTGCCGGCGATTGCGGAGATCGCCCCCTTCCGCACCGCCATCGACATCAACCCCTTCCACGGCACGCCGTTCCTCAGGCCCGTCCGCCTGCGCTTCCGGCGGCGGGACGCGTCGTGGTCCGCCCGCGTGTTCAAGACCCTGGCGCGGGCGCTGGGCGGAGGGCGGCGGCCATGACCCGGCATCCCTGGCTTGGCGCGGGCAGCGCGCTGTCGCGGTGTCTCGGCGTCGTGATCGGTCACTGGAAACTGGCGCTGGTGATCCTGGTGTTCGCCTCGCCGGTGGGGCCGCACCTGCGCTGGGAGTACGCCTATCGGGAAACCCATGGCCACCGCAGCTATCTGCGCTGCACCTATCTGGGGGCGCGGGGCTTCATCACGCCGGATGTGGCGCCGGACTGTCCGGTGATCGCGTTTCTCGATGCCAGGGAATGGCGGTGATGGGGGCGGACCGGGATCACACCGCGCCGGGCGGCCCGTGGCTGGCCGAACAGCGCGCCGCGGCCCTGGCCGGGGCGACAGACCGGCACGGAACACCGGACCACACACCGGGCCGCGGACGCGACCCGAGGGCGCCGTCGCGGTGACAGTGCCCGAACATTCGACAGGAGACGGAAAGATGAGTGAGCAGCAGAAAGGGCAACCCCCGTTGCAGACGTTCCGGGACGGCGCCGTGGTCGTCAAGCTCTGGCGCCAGGACTCGCCGGAGAACGGCCCGTTCGTCTCGGCCACCATCGGCCGGACCTACCGCGACCCGGCCACGGGCGCGTACCGGGACGCCCAGTCGCTGAGCGGCGCCGACATGCTGCGGGCACAGGCGCTGTTGGGCGAGGCGCACCGCGAGGCCCTCAAGTGGCGTCAGTACTTCCGGGAGACGGACCGCCGGCAGGACCAGCCGGCCGCCGACCGCGACGCGGCCCCGGACCAGGGTTTTCCGGACGGCGGCCCGGTCCCGGATGCGGACCCGGGCGCCATGGCCCGGCAGCGCGACGCCGCGATGGCCAATGCGGCGCCCGCCGAACGGCGTCCGGGCCGGGCGCCGCAGCGAGAGCGGTAGGCTGTCAGTTCCACAGAGTACGAGTGTTATTTTCTCCTTGCGGACGAAAGAGATGTGTCGTAATGTTCCTCTTTTGTTCTATTCAAGGGGAGAGAATGATGGACCGCTCGTAGCCGAAAAGGAGAAGACAGGTGATGACGCAGAAAACAAATGACCGAAACGATACGGGCCGTGTCGTATCAGAGCGGCCTGATCAAGCCCCCGAACCGCCCGTTGTCTTCGTCGACTACGAACGCTACGCGCACCTGCTGGACGAGTCCGACGCCAGCGACGAAGAAAAGCGCGCCTT
>JANQIL010000157.1 GCA_028282245.1 Magnetospira sp. | reverse complement strand
ATTTCATGCCGGATGGCCCCCGGGCACGCTGGCGCGGCGCTCGTGTCCCGAATCCGAAGTTCGGGGCATTGTTTGGCGGGCGTTTTCGAACTTCGGATTCGGGACACTAGGCGCTCGGCACGTCGCCCCGGGTCAGCCGATCGCGCGCCGCGTCGACCAAATAGGCCTCGACCTCGCTCAGGCGTCCGCCGCCCATCAGATCGATCGGGCGTCCGCCGAGGTTGGGATTCGGCTCGGCCAGCCAGGCGCGGCGCGCCTCCGGAGTCTCGGTGAACCCGACCAGGGCGCGGTGGATGCTGACCACCGACTTGAGAACAGCCATGACCGAGGCCAGGATCGTGATCGGCAGTTCGCGGCGCCAGGCGGCGAGCACCTTCGGATCGATCCCGGTGATCGCCGCCTGACGTTCGTCGTCCCACGCCAGATCCTCGGCCGCGACCTGAAAGTAGGCCACGAACTGTTGCAATCCGACGCGTTGCCAGAGCGCCATGCGCTCGGTCTCGGTCAGACACTCGTAAAGCGGCGAGTGGGCGCGCAACAGGCCACCGGTCGGGGTATCGGCCAGCACGTCCTCGGCCATCCGGTCAGGCGGCAGATCGAGCGCCACGGCCCAGCGGTCCCAGGCGTCCGCCAAATTCGGACGCGCGGCCCGCAGCCGTGGCAGGATATCGCGGGCCCGACGCAGCAGATTGGGGGTCTGGAGGGCCTGCCCAAGCGCCACCCTGTGGAAATGCAGCGCCCGCGCCTCGGGGAACATGAAATCGACCATGCGAGCGATGTTGGGCCATCCGATCCAAAGGTCAAACGAAAAAGCGCCCGGCAAGCAAGTCGCCGGGCGCAGTCTGGGGACAAGGCGTGGAAGGAAGGAAACGCTCAGGTCCCAAATGGTTCGGCAACGGCCTCGGCCGTCACATCGGCGCGCGCGGCCAACGGCGCCAGGGTCCGCTCGATCATCCGCGCCGACAGATCGCCGAAGCGGCGGCTCTCGGCGGCCAAGGTCTCCAGGCCGCCCAGCACCAGTTCGCCCTGCAGGGCGGCCAGCTCGCGCGAAGAGGTGCAGGACATCAGCGCCCGGGTGCCCGACAGTCCGTCGGTAACCGAGGCGCGCGCCACGTCGATGCAGGCCCAGGTCAGATCCTGATAGCCCTCGATGATCACGTTCGACGAACGCATCAGGGCGCTCACGCCGTCGCGCCCGAATTCGATCAGGCCACCGAACAGGTCGCCCAACTCCCCCGCCGACGTCGAATCGGCGGTCCCGGCGAGGGCACCGGTCGGGTTCGGTGCTGAATGCGTGTTCGGGGTCGGCATGCGAAACCTCTCGACCATGCGCTCCGGCCAGCCAATGGGACGGCCCGGCCTCGCGAAACATCCATATTGCTGCATCGCAGCATCAATCTTGATTCATAGCCCCGCCACACCGGCCTGTCAATCGGTGTTTTGCATCACGGCATCACGTTTCGTGAAATTTAATTTATATAAATCAATATATTAAATGAACCCTTCCCGAGGTTGCACCGCGTGTCTTCGCATTCGCGGGAAACATCCCTCAGAAGGGCCTCCCCACCCCCCATAGGCCGTTGTCGCCGACCCGCAGCCGATGCACCGGATAGTCGTCCCGCTCGGCGCCCGGCAGACGGCGCGCGGCGGTTTTCGGCGCCGCCACCGCGACTCCGCTGTGATCGCGCTCGAACAGGAGGTCATCCGCCGTCAGGGCCTCGAAACGCGGCGATGGATAGGGCAGCAGATTGAACCGGTAGACGCCCTCCAGACAGCCACCGATGACCCAATAGGTCTGGTCCGAGGTCACCTCGAGGCCGCGCGGCGCGACTTCCAGGGAGGCGATATCGCGGCGCAGCCGGGCCACGTCGGCCGGTCCGAGGGTGGCGGTGGCGGTCGTCCCCCGCCACGGCGCCATGACATCGAGATCGGCCGGATCGAGGGTGATCTCGGCGACCGTCGCCGGACCGAGCACCCGCACCGTCATGTCGGCGCGCCCGTCGGCCCGCGCCACGATGTCGTAGATCCGCACCTGATGCGCATAATCGGCGTTGTAGACGAACCGATAGGCCTCGTTGCCGGCCGCGCAGGTCGGGCGCAGGTCGTCGCCGTTGAGGTAGCCGAACCAATTGAGTTTGCGGCCAATCGGGTTGGCGATGTCGCCCGTCGCGCAGGCGGCGACCAGACCGACGGCGGCAAGCAGGTGGAGATTGGACAGCGTGCGGCGCATGATTAACCCTTTGTTCAGGCCCGCTGGATGATGATGACGGCCAGCGGCGCGGCGATTCCACGACCGGTATGCCCAGGAAACCATGGACACGCAAGCCGGGCCATGGATAAACTCTTCCCCGTCGGGGAGTCGGGGGGCCAACGCAGTCCAGGGTAAAGTGACGATGCCGCCGAACACGACACACCAAGGCCAACGTACCGTACGGATGTCGCGACCGGCACGACGTTTCTCGTCATGGGCCATCGCGTTCCTGTTGGGAAGCGCGTTTTTCTTCGCGACCGTCCCCGCCCTCGCCAAGTATGCGTCCTTCGTGATGGATGCCGACAGTGGCAGGGCCCTGCATTCAACCAACGCCGACACCCGCAATTACCCCGCCTCCCTGACCAAGATGATGACCCTGTACATCCTGTTCGAGCATCTGGAGTCCGGGAAACTGCGCCTGACCGACGGACTCAAGGTCTCGCATCGGGCGGCCCGCCAGCCGGCCTCCAAGCTCGGCCTGAAGCCTGGCTCCCACATCAGCGTCAACACCGCGATCCGCGCCCTGATCGTCAAATCGGCCAACGACGTGGCGTCGGTGGTGGCCGACAATCTGGGCGGCGGCGAGAAACCGTTCGCCAAGATCATGACGCGAACCGCGCACCGGCTCGGCATGACGCGCACCAATTTCCGCAATTCGTCGGGCCTGCCGCACCGCGCGCAGCTCAGCACGGCGCGCGACATGGCCACCCTGGCCCGCGCCCTGATGCGCGACTTCCCGCAGTTCTACGATTACTTTCGGCTCACCAAGTTCACCTTCGGCGGACGCACCTATCGAACCCACAACAAGCTGATCAAGACCTATCCCGGCGCCGACGGCCTCAAGACCGGATACATCAGCGCCTCGGGCTTCAACGTGGCCGTCTCCGCGTCCCGCAACGGACGGCGGCTGATCGGCGTGGTGTTCGGGGGCCGCAGCGCCAAGTCGCGCGACCGCCACATGACCAAATTGCTGGACAATGGATTCGCCAAGGTGACCCGTCGGACCGCCACCGCCAGCCCGGTTCCCGAGGCCAAGCCGTCCCTCGGCCCGTCGGCCTCGTCCCGCGACGCCGCCCGCGCGACCCGCGGCCGGCCCAGCCAGTGGGGAATCCAGGTCGGCGCCTTCGCGGCCCGCCGGCCGGCCCGGCAGATCGCCGACCGGGCGGTGAGCAAGCTGCCCGACCTGCTGGCCAACGGTCGCGTCGCCGTGGTGCCGTTGCGCAAATCCAATGGCCGCACCCTGTATCGGGCGCGCATCCTGGGACTCGACAAGGCGACCGCCTACGCCGCCTGCCGCAAGCTGGAGCGGCGCCGGTTCGACTGCATGGAACTGCGCGTCAAATCCGGTTTGCAGATCGCCGAGGCGGTCTATTAGCCTCCGTCGCGCAGCCGCCCGGCCACCCAGTCCGCCACCTCCGCCGCATAGCCCCGACAGACGGCGTGCTGGCCCTTGTCGCGGAACGCCGCCCGGCCGGCGTCCGTGCCCAGGTCCTCGCCGGTCAGGTCGCGGCAGTTGGCCGATCCGAAACGCGTTTCGAACTCCGCCACCAGGTCGCGCACCGCCGCGTAGTTGGCATCCACCGCCGCGCCCGGCCGGTCGCGTCCGAGCGCCAGGTTGAGGGCCAGCACGCCCCCCGACAGGGCGCCACACAGACCGGCGGTACGCGACAGGCCGCTGCAAAAACCGGTGGCGACGCGAGTCGGCACCGCCTCCACCCGGTCCGAAACGTCGGTCACCGCCTTCAGCACCGCCTCGGCGCAATAATAGCCGCCGTCGCTGAAATAGGCCCGGGCCCGCTCGCCGGCCGGCAGGCCCTCGACGGCGAAGCGCACCCGACGCGCCAGAACCACGAACGAATGGGCCAGGGTCTCGCCGTCGGCGGCCTTTTCATGGCGCGACAGTTCCTCCCATTCGGCCGGATCGACATCGGGAAACAGGGTGTCGCCGTCGACCTCCGCGTGAACCTCGGTCAGGTAGAGCCGATCGGCGCGCGGCAGGGCCTGCTCGTAGAGCGACGCGCCGCCGATCACCATCGCCTCGTCGTCGCCCCATCCCTCGGCCGCCCTCAAGGCGGCATCCAGGGCGCGCGCCACCTCGACGTTCTGCGGCGCGAAGGCGAGATCGCGCGACACCACGATATTATGGCGTCCGGGCAACGGCTTGCCGATCGACTCGAAGGTCCGGCGGCCCATGATCACCGCCTTACCCATGGTGATGTCCCTGAACCGCCGAAGATCGCCCGGAATGCGCCACGGAAGCCCGTTTTCGCGGCCGATCACCCGGTTCTCCGCCAGGGCGGCAATCAACGAGATTCGCATCCTCTCGGTCCTCCCGTCGTTTTTTTGTGTTCGGTTTCGATCAGGAATAGCGCGCCGGCGTTCCCCCGCCAAGAGGCGTCGGCGCCGTTTCGCGCCGGAGACCCTTTTTCCGGTCTCGGGCGCGCGCGCGGGGATTGATTATGACGGGCCGCCGCGGCTAGTCTTCCGAAACAGAATATTCTTTAAATCATCATGGGATTGCCACCGCATGGACCTTCGCGACGGATTCGTCGGCAGCATTGGCAATACGCCCCTCATCCGCCTGCGCAAGGCGTCGGAACTGACTGGTTGTGAAATCGTCGCCAAGGCCGAGTTCCTCAATCCCGGCGGGTCCGTCAAGGACCGCGCGGCGCTGGCCATCGTGCGCGACGCCGAGGCGCGCGGCCTCTTGCGCCCGGGGGGGGTGATCGTCGAGGGCACGGCGGGCAACACCGGGATCGGCCTTGCCCTGGTCGGCAACGCATTGGGCTACCGCACCGTGATCGCCATGCCGGAAACCCAAAGCCAGGAAAAGAAGGACATGTTGCGTCTGGTCGGGGCCGATCTGCGGCTGACCAAGGCGGTGCCCTACAAGAACCCGGACAACTACGTGCACGTGTCCCGGCGGCTGGCCGAGGAAATGGCGCGCACCGAGCCGAACGGCGCCATCTGGGCCAACCAGTTCGACAACGTCGCCAACCGCCGGGGCCACTTCGAGACCACCGGACCGGAACTCTGGCGCCAGACCGACGGCCGCGTCGACGCCTTTGCCTGCGCGGTCGGCACCGGCGGTACCCTGGCCGGAGTCGGCATGGCCCTCAAGGAGCGCAACCCGAAGGTCCGGGTGGTGCTGTCCGATCCGATGGGGTCGGCCCTGTTCCATCACTACAAACACGGCGGGCTGAAGGCGGAGGGAACCTCGATCACCGAGGGAATCGGCCAGGGCCGGGTAACCGCCAACCTGGAGGGGGCGCCGGTCGACGACGCCCTGCGGGTCACCGATCCGGAGGCCCTGGACGTGGTGTTCGACCTGCTGCGCGAGGAGGGTCTGTGTGTCGGCGGATCGACCGGAATCAACGTCATGGGAGCCATCAAGGTGGCCCGGACGCTGGGACCCGGCCACGTGGTGGCGACCCTGCTGTGCGACAGCGGAACCCGTTATCAAAGCAAGCTGTTCAATCCGGCGTTCCTTCGCGAGCGGGACCTTCCGGTTCCGGAGTGGCTGGCATGAGGGCACGGGTCCACGACGCGGGAGGAGGCGCCACATGACCTACGTTCACCCCGAGGCCCTGGTCAGCACCGACTGGCTCGCGGCGCATCTGGACGCGCCCGACCTGCGGATCGTCGACGCGACCCATTTCGCGCCGATCATCGACCGCGAGGCCGACTTCGAGCACGACCTCAGGCACATTCCCGGCGCCGTATGGTTCGATATCGACAACATCTGCGCCGACTGCTCGCCGCTGCCGCACATGCTGCCGCCGGCCGAGCGCCTTGAGGAACTGGCCGGCCAACTGGGCCTGGGCGACGGCCACAAGATCATCGTCTACGACGCCCTCGGCGGCTGCTGCGCGGCGGCCCGGGTGTGGTTCATGATGCACATGCACGGCCACCGCGACGTGGCGGTGCTGGACGGCGGCCTGCTCAAGTGGATGCGCGAGAGCCGGCCGCTCGAACAGGGAGTCAACACCCTGCGCCCGGCGCGCTTCACGGCCCGCGTCGAGCACGCGCGGGTGCGTGACTGGCGGCAGATCCTGGCCAATATCGAGGCTCCGCGCGAACAGGTCGTCGACGCCCGCGCGCCGGCCCGCTTCGCGGCCCGGACCGAGGAGATCTATCCGACCCGCCGCCTCGGCCACATCCCCGGCAGCCTCAACCTGCCGTTCACCAACCTGCTGAGGAACTACCGCCAGGATTACGTGATGCGTCCGGCCGACGAACTGCGCGCGTCGTTCGACGCCGCCGGGATCGATCTCGGACGGCCGGTCGTCGCCACCTGCGGAACCGGAGTCACCGCCTGCGTGACGATCCTCGCCCTGCACCTGATCGGCATGAACGACACGGCCCTCTACGACGGATCGTGGAACGAATGGGGCAACCGGTCCGACCTTCCGCTGGAAGTCTGACCATCCCCGCACAGCAAAAGGAGACATACCCAAATGGAAAACACCGAAATCGAGCGTCTGAAGGCCCGGCTGACCGCGCTGGAGCGGATTCTCCGGGTCGACGCCATTCAGACCAGCGGCGACGCGGTGGACCAGTGGTGGCACGTGGTGCACGACGGCGACACCGCCGCTCCGTCCAAGATCGAGGCGGCCGGCATGCAGGCCGCCAAGGAAGTCCTGGCGACCAAGAACCGCAGCCGCCGGGCCCATCGGCCATCGGTTCTGGAAGGCCACAAGGTCCCGCGCGTCAAATAGGAGAGGCGTCCGCCGCGCGGCGTCCGGCGGCACGGACTTCCGCGCGCCCGGCGGATGTGGCATCCTTCGGAAAACGGGCCGGCGACGGAACGCCCGGCCGCCACCGGAAGGACGCGCGATGACCGGGAACACCCTGAGCCCGTATGACGACTTGCCGAAAACCCCGGCCAACTACGGGGTGTTGTCGCCACTGACCTTTCTTGAACGGGCGGCCCGCGTCTATCCGGACTACGTTGCCAGCATCCACGGTGACTGGACGCTGACCTGGGCCGAGACCTTCACCCGGGCCCGCCGCCTCGCCTCGGCGCTCAGGGGGCGCGGCATCGGCCGCAACGACACCGTTGCGGTCATGCTCAACAACACGCCCGAGATGTTCGAGTGCCATTTCGGGGTGCCGGCCTCGGGCGCCGTTCTGAATGCCCTCAACTTCCGCCTCGACGCCGCCGCCCTGGCCTTCATCCTTAACCACGCCGAGGCCAGGCTGGTGATCGTCGATGGCGAGTTCGCGGCCACCATGAAGGAGGCGCTGCGGCTGTCCGGACGCGATATCCCGGTCATCGACGTGACCGACCCACGGGCGCCCGGCGGTCAGGGACCGATCGGCGAGGCCGGCTACGAGGACTTCCTGGCCGAAGGGGATCCGGAATTTCCGTGGGAGCTTCCCGATGACGAGTGGCGGGCAATCAGTCTCAATTACACCTCCGGCACCACCGGCAACCCGAAGGGCGTCGTCTATCACCACCGGGGCGCCTACATCAACGCGATCGGCAACGCGGTCGGAATCGATATCCGCCACCATCCGGTCTACCTTTGGACCCTGCCGATGTTTCACTGCAACGGCTGGTGCTTTCCGTGGACCGTCGCGGCCCTCGCCGGCACCAATATCTGCCTGCGCAAGGTCACCGGCCCGGCCATCTACGAGGCGGTGGCCCGCCACAAGGTGACGCTGTTCTGCGGCGCCCCGATCGTGCTCAACTTCGTGATCAACACGCCGCCCGAGGACCGCCGGCCGTTCGACCATGCCTGCAAGGTGCTGTGCGCCGCCGCGCCGCCGCCGGCGGCGACCCTGAAGAACATGCAGAAGGCGGTGTTCGAGGTCATGCACATCTATGGGCTGACCGAAACCTACGGCCCGGCCGCCCTGTGCGCCTGGAAGTCGGACTGGAACGCCCTGCCGATCGAGCGGCAGACCGTGCAGAAGGGCCGCCAGGGGGTGCCTTACGAGGTTCTGCACGGGTTCGAGGTGATCGATTCCGAGACCATGGCGCCGGTGCCGGCCGACGGCGAAACCATGGGCGAGGCGATGTTCAAGGGCAACATCGTCATGAAGGGCTACCTGAAGAACCCCACGGCGACGGCGGAGGCGTTCCGGGGCGGCTGGTTCCATTCCGGGGACCTGGGCGTGATGCAGCCGGACCGCTACGTGAAGCTCAAGGACCGCGCCAAGGACATCATCATCTCGGGCGGCGAGAACATCAGCTCGATCGAGGTGGAGGATACCCTGAGCCGGCATCCGGCGATTTTCTCGGCCGCCGTGGTCGGACGCCCGGACGACACCTGGGGGGAGGTGCCGGTGGCCTACGTGGAACTGCTTCCGGACCACGTCGACCGGGTGACGGCGGAGGACATCGTCGCGTTCTGCCGCGATCGCCTGGCCCACTTCAAGTGCCCGCGCGAGATTTTCTTCATCCCCCTCCCCCGCACCTCGACCGGCAAAATCCAGAAATTCCGGCTGCGCGACGGCACGCCGGATTAGAACCGATCAGGCCCCGAACGAGCTTGCGGAGCATTCCGATGGCCGCGTGCCCGGATGCCGGCAACTATGTTTTGACTTTTTCCTGAAACCCGCTAAGTCCTGTCGCCACACAAGAACCTATGCGGTTCGGGCGGTGGCGGCCGGCCGCTGGCCGAGGCCCGTCAACACGCCCGTGGAGGACAGCCCCCGATGAACGTGCCCCGCAGTCCGCTGTTTGGCGCCGTCGCGCTGATCGTTCTCGCCGCCGCCGGCCCGGCCACGGCCGATGACGCCGATCCGGCCGTGACCGGTGACGCCAATGCAGGCGAGATGATTTTCAACAAGAACTGCAAGGTCTGCCACGAGTTGTTGAAAGGCGTAAACAAGCATGGCCCAAGCCTCCACGGCGTCATCGGGCGACCGTCCGCCTCGGCCGAAAAATTCCGCTACTCCGAGGCCATGAAATCCGCCCAATTCCTCTGGAGCAAGGACACCATCGCCAAGTATCTGGCCGACCCAAAGGGATTCGTGCCGAAGAACAAAATGTCCTTCAACGGCCTAGGCGACCCTCGGGACATCCAGAACCTGATTGCCTTCATCGAGCGGGAATCCGCCAAATAGGACTTCGCCCAATGGGCCACGCATCGACGCCGCCGGAGGGCATCCGGCGGCGCCGTCACGCTCGGGAGAGACATCCGTGGGAGATCAGGCGGCCTTCGCCGCGACGCTCCAGAAATCCTTGGCCTGCGCGGCGAAGGGGTGAACCATCTCGCCCATGACCTCGACGCCGAGGGTGGCGAGATTGGTGCCGCTGGCCACCGCGTGGCCGAGGCTCTCGTTCACGAACTGGGTCTGCGCGGCGAGCAGGGCGCCGGGAGTCTTGACGCCAACCACCGTCTTGCCGGCGTTCACGGACAACTCGTAGGTGTCGCGGGCGATCTCCGACAGCATCATGGAGGTCTTCTCGGCCCCCGCCTTGGCGGCGTTGGCGGACGCGATCACGGCTTCCGAATAGACGGCGCCGAAGTTGGCGATTTCCTTGTAGTCGATCATTGTTCGAATCCTTTCCGTTAAGCGATTCAGATTGCGGGCCCCGTGGCGGGCGCCCCTCATGTCATGCTGCATTGCAACATGATCTCCTATATACGCGCTGGACAGCCAAATGTCAACGGCCATTGTGCACCGCACAATAATCGAACGGACATTGGTCGGGCACGCACTCCGTGCTACAAACGGAGCCATGCGACAGGCGCAGGCAACACTCAGCACCCGAACCTGCGGCCGCGGCCTGCACGAGGTGACCGCCGAGGTGGACCGCTGGGTACGCGAAAGCGGCGTCGCCGACGGCCTGCTGACCGTGTTCATCCGCCACACCTCGGCCAGCCTGACCATCCAGGAAAATGCCGACCCGTCGGTGCGGCGCGACCTCGACACCTTCCTCGACCGCCTGATGCCCGAGAACCAGTCCTGGGTGACCCACCGCAGCGAGGGACCGGACGACATGCCGGCCCACGTCAAATGCGCCCTGACCGACACCTCGCTGGCCATTCCGGTGAGCGGCGGCCGGCTTGCCCTCGGCACCTGGCAGGGGCTCTACGTGTTCGAGCACAGGGCCCATCCGCACAGCCGTCAACTGGTTCTGCACCTGATCGGGGATTGACCCCGCCACACGAATACCTTGTCCCGTCGTGGCGCGTGGAGGATATCGTTCGTTCGCGGCCTAGTGTGGTGGATTCGAAGTTCGCGACATAATTCGGGGCAAATTCCATGGCGAACTTCGACTCCAAAACCACACTAGAATCAAATTATTACCTAGTGTCCTTATCGAATCCGAAGTTCGAATACGCCCGCCAAATAATGCTCCGAACTTCGGATTCGGGACACTAGCAGTCTGTCGGATTTGGGCGTGAGGCCATGAGTTTGGCTTGCGTTGCGGGGCTCATGCGGCCCTGAGGCGGGCCAGTCTTTTGCAGTTGTAG
>JANQIL010000125.1 GCA_028282245.1 Magnetospira sp. | reverse complement strand
GATCAGGTCGCGCACGTAATCGCTGACGTTGCTGTACTTGCCGCTCCGCGCCCGCGCCTCGGCCCACTGCTTCATCACATCGGGAAGGGATACGTTCATCGTCGCCATGTCGGCCTCCATACGATCAGGATGACAGGCATTGGCAATATTTGTCAAATCCGCCCCTTCAAAGCGGGTCTTCCAACAGGTAGCGCCTCAAGTCATTGTAGAAAGCCTCGCTCGCGAAGTGGTGCTTTCTTGCCCCTTGAACCAGATTGATGAACTCCTCTTGTTCAAGAATCCTGGGAAAATCCTCCATGATCCGCTCGAAAGATTCCTTGACCGCCTCGAATAGCGCGGGGTCGTCCGGGGCATCCTTATGCTGATGGATGTACAGGGCCACGAGTTGAAGATTGGCGTAAGCCTCCTGGATTTCATCCGAATAAAGGCCCTCGTTGTCCTTCGGGTGTGAAAGCGTGCAAAAAATCCGAACAACAGTTTCCAGCAAAAGAAAACTGAACGCCGCCTTGGGCGCGCCGGTCGCTCCGACGCGGGGCGCATGACGCATCAGGGTTCTTTTGAACAGGAAACTGCCGCTCACGACGTCGAACAGAATACTCCCGCGCCGGGAGATTTTCCGGTCGTCGAACAGGAAATAGCCCGCGCCGCCGAACCGAACCGGGTGGATCAATACGGCGCGCATCAATCGTTCCCGTACCCTGTCGAAGAGATTTTGTATGGTCTTTTCCGAGATGCCTGTTGCATCGGACGTTTCCCGCGCCGTTTGGTCGTCCGCGAACCCCCGCAGAACCCTGAGAAACCGGTGCTCGCTGAGTTTGGCCCCCCGGTGGTAACGGTTTTTCCGCCGCTGCGGGCGGGCCTTGGGCTTGGAATCGGAACGGCGCGTTTCTCTTTTTTTGCCAATGTCTTGCATGAGGTTCGGCGCGCCTCTTCTTCCCTAAGCGGCATGCGGCGGGATTGAAGAGTATTGATCCCGATGCCACACTCTCAAAGACCCCAATCACACACATCTCGGCGCTTCGAAAAAAAGATTCGACCAGGAGTCCGTCCGGTCGGATCGCGGGACCGAAGCGCCAGAAAAAAGGAGATGTGTCGTGCCCTTTTCCGTCCGCAAGGCTTTTATCCCGATCCTGCTCGCGCTGCCCCTGCTGGCCGCCTGCAAGGATAACCGCACCGCCGCCGAGCGCGCCGCCGCCGATGTCCGCCAGAAGCAGCACGCGTTGGCGGTGCAGCGGCAGAGCCTCCGGTATCGGCTCGAACGCGACTCGATGGAAATCGAGGCCAAGCGCGCGATCGCGGAGCAGGAAGCGGTTCTGCGCGCGGACACCGAGCGTCGGCGCAATAGGGAATTCGCCGCCGTGGCCAAGGTTCTGGGGATTGTCGCCGTGATCGCGGCGGCCATCATCGCCCTGGGTTTCTGGGCGCGCCAAGTGCTCATGCAACATGCCATCGAAGCGGAGATCACCCAGCGGGCGCGCGACGAATGGACGGCCAAAACCGAAGTGGCCAGGGAAGCCCTCGGGCTGCTCCGCGATCCGAACAGCGGCCTGTCGCTCGACGCCCGGGAGGACCTGTTGAGACGGGTCGTCGAATCCTCCGAACGGCTCCAACTGACCCACGCCCCCGAATGAGCGCCCGGGGTGCCGTCCGTTCCCCCTCGCAACGCAAGGAGACTTCTTGATGACCCCGTTCAACCTTCAGAAGCCCGCCGCCAGCAACGGCGGCCCGCCGGGTCAGGACCTTCTCGGCATTTCCCTTGCCGTGCTGGCCGCCGTGCTGGGCACGCCGTATCTGTTCCATTATGTCGGACCGTTCGTCGAAACGCTGATCCACGACGCCTATGGCTGGAAAGAGCTGGCGGGGCTGATGTATTTCGCCAGCTTCGCCCTCTCCGCCGTGGTGATCTACGCGGTCTGCCGCATGGCGTTGTGGTACGCGATCGGGGCCATCGTCGCCTTCGGGGCCATGCGCGTTTCGGGCATGGCGGCCCTCTGAGCCGTGGCGGCCCCGTTCTCCAACGCCAACGATCCGTTCGGTTCGGCCCGGTTCGCCGAACCGGACGAGATCGCCCGGGCCGGGCTGTTCACCCGCCAGCCCTTTGCCCTCATGGTGGGGTTCGCCGGGCGCTATCCGCTCTGGTATTCCGGCATGGGCGGGCTGCTCTGCGTCGCGGGTCCGCGCTCGGGAAAGTTGCGCGACCTGATCGCGTACAATATCTGCCAGGGCATCCACCCCGAAACCATGCTGATCCTCGACATCAAGGGCGGGGAGCTGGCGGCGATCAGCCGGAATCAGACCGGGGACGGCAAGTTCAACATCTATTGGAATCCGCTGGCGCTGCATGGCCTGCGCCGGAGCCGGATCAATCCGGTGGACTATCTGCGCAGGGACAGCCCGACCCTCGTTTCCGACACCAAGGTCTTTTGCGAGAACGCCATCATCGTCAGCGGCAGCGGGCAGGCGCTCTATTTCGAGGGCCGGGCGCGGGAACTGCTCGAAGCGATCGTTCTGACGCTGGTGCATGTCAACGGCGTCCTCACCCTGCCCGATCTCTACCGTGTCCTCAATCTGCTGGTGATGGGCGGCGACTCCTGGCTCGACTTCGCCTTCGAGATGACCGAATGCGGCTTTCCGGTTGCCGAGCGGGTCGAGGAGGAAATCGCCGAATCCCGCAAGGACAGCTCCGGCGGGTTCAAGGGCATTCTGGGCGAATTGACCCGCGCCGTCGCCTGTCTGTCCGATCCGGTCCTGCTGGAGTCCGTTTCCCCGCCCTATGACTTCTCGCTCTCTCAACTCACCGAGAGCGATCAGGCCTACAACCTTTATCTCATGCCGCCCGCCGAGTTCGTCGAGTCCTGGGCGCTGGTGATCAAGTCGATCTTCGTCGGCGCGCAGATTTACAAACCGCGCAGCCCGTCCGCGCCGCGCCAGACCTGGATGCTGGACGAGTGCGGGCAGCTCGGGGCCTTTCCGCTGGTGGTCAAGGCCTTCACCAAGGACGCGGGCGCGGGCATCCGGCCCTGGGCCTTCTTCCAGAGCGTCAAGCAGATGACGGCGCTCGGCCCCCATGCCGACGACATTATCCTGTCCTCCGCCGCCCTGCAAAACTGGTTCGGCGTGCGGGACGAGGGCACGGCCACGCTGCTGTCGCGGATGCTCGGCAACGAGACGCTTCGCCATGCCGACGAACAGCGGCAAGAGGCCGCCCGGCAGGCCCGGATGCAGGCCGTGCAATCGATCCTCCAGGGCGGCGATCCGTTCAAGGCGGGGATCGAAATGGCGTATCACGCGCGGATGGGCCGCGTTCCCAATCTCACAAGCCGCCTCCTGCGGACCTCGGATGAGATTCTCGGACTGCCGGACGACAGGCAGATCATCTTCGCCGACGGCCTGTCTCACGCCATCTGGGCCGACCGCCGGGCCTATTACGACCAGCCCGCCATGGCCGGACGCTATCACCCCAATCCCCACCACCCGCCGCAAACGCATGTACGGGTGATGACCAGGCGCGGCCCCGTCTGGCGGCCCGTGGTTACCGCCCCGGTGCCGCGCGCCCTGGCCCACTACCCGCAATATGCCGACGGCACATGGAGCTATATCGGATGACCGGCCACGCCCCTGCGAACCGGGCCGCCTGGCCCGGACCGGCCTCGAAACTCGATGCGGTGGAATCGATCAAGCCCGCCTTCGATTCCGAAAGGGAGGCCAGGGAACCGGGGCGCGGCTCCTCCATGGTCGCCAGGGACCATCCGCATCCCGCGCCGCGCCCGTCGCCGGACATGGCCACGGACGCCGACCGGGACGCATTCAGCGCGGCATGGGAGAAGGAACAAAGCGAAGCCGCCGCGCGCCATGCCCGCGCGATCCGCAAGGCGGCCTTCAAGGCCATGCGGCGGGCGGACCCCGCGCCGACCCGCGCCCGCATCTTCGCCCGCGCCGCAAGGCAATGACCCGCAAGGAGGACGGACCATGGACCAAAACGAACGCGCGAGCGCCCTGCGCCGCGAGGACTTCCGGCAAGAGCGCCGATCCGGCAAAGCCCGCGCTCCGGGCCGGTTTCCGTCGGGCCGAGAGCGGTAACGGAATATATTCCTCCTTTTTGCTTGCATCGGGACGAACCTTGGCGTATAAGTGTTCTTGTAATGTTCTGTCGCGCGGCAAGAAAAGGAGGCGGGTGACCGAAGACGAGTTTGATTGAAAAGGAGACGCCGCGATGACGGACACAACAGACACCACCCCCATCGACACTCAAGCCGGAGGCGATGGCCCGCCATCCCCGGGCACGCTGTCCGTGGGATTCGATCCGGCGGAGTTCCTGCACTTCCTGGACGGCACGGATTGGAACGATGGCCAGAACCTTCTGGCGCGTCCAGGAGCGTCTCAAGGAGCGCCCCGTCATGCCCGCCCGCAAGGACATGAGCGAGGACTTCCCCCTGCGCGGCGGCCCGGTCGTCTGCGGGTCCTGCGGCTATTCCCTGACCGGCGGATGGAGCAAGGGGAAATACAAGAAATATCCCTATTACTCCTGTCACCATCAAGGTTGCCCGGAGAGGGGCAAGTCCATTCCTGCGTCAAAGCTGCATGAGAATTTCGAGGGTGTCTTGAAATCGCTTCAACCGTCGCGCCCTTATCTAGGAATGGTCAAGTCGATGTTCGTGAAGGCCTGGGACACGCAAGCGGCCTGGTTAGCGGACACTGTGCAGGCCCATGCCCGCAAGGCCCGTGAACTGGAAACCGAGATCGGCAAGGTTGTTGATCGGATGTTGGAGGTCACCAACCCGCGCGCCCTGAAGGCCTTCGAGGATCGGATTGAATCGCTGGAACGGGACAAGCTGATCGCGCTGGAAAAGGCCGCTCAGAAGCCTAAACCGACGCGACCATTTGAAGAGATGTTTGAACTCTCGATGCGCTTCCTCGCAAACCCTTATGATTGCTGGAAAATCGGCGGGCAGAATGCCCGTAAACTGGTCGTCCGTTTAGCCTTCGACGCCCCCCTGCAATACACCCGGAAAACAGGCTGTTTGAACACCGAAATATCCAGTGTTTTCAGTCTATTGGAGGGCTTGAAGATGCCGGAAAGAAAACTGGTGCGGTCGAGAAGACTCGAACTTCCACCCTGTTGCCAGGACAGCGACCTCAACGCTGCGCGTCTACCAATTCCGCCACGACCGCACGTCGGCGCGCGCAAGAGCGCCGTGCAGCCGGAAATAGCATCATCAAGTCGCCGGATCAAGAGGCGGCGCGCCGACTCCGGGGCGACGCGGCGAGCGTTGCCCGGCCGGCCGGCCGGAGCTATGTAGAACCTCATGAGCATTCCGTCCGATCCCGAATGGCGCGGCCCCGACGCCGAGGTCCCCTATGCCGACGCCGTCGCCTTCATGGAGCGGCGGGTGACGGAGATCCACCACGGCGCGGCGCCGCAATGCGTCTGGCTGCTCGAACACCCGCCGCTGTACACAGCCGGAACCAGCGCCCGTTCCACCGACCTGCTGGACCCGCGCGCCCTGCCTATCCACCGGACCGGGCGCGGTGGCCGGTACACCTATCACGGGCCCGGACAGCGCGTGGTCTATGTCATGCTCGACCTGCGGCCGCGCGGGCGCGATCTGGCGGCCTTCGTGCGCGGACTCGAACACTGGATCATCGACGCCCTGGCGCGCCTCGGCATCGAGGGCGAGCGTCACGAGGGACGGATCGGGGTCTGGGTGGCCGGCGCCGACGGCCGCGCCGAGAAGATCGCCGCGATCGGCGTGCGGGTGCGCCGCTGGATCACCTATCACGGACTCGCGATCAACGTCGCGCCGGACCTCGGACATTACCGGGGGATCGTTCCCTGCGGCCTTCTCGATCACGGCGTGACATCGATTCGCCAGCTCGGCCATTCCGCGACATTGGCGGACCTGGACGATGCCCTGTTATCCTGTTTCGAATCATTCCTTGAATACCCCTCGACCTGACGCCGATGCCACGCCGTGGATCGCCTCGGGGCGGTCTGGACCGGGGCATGTGGCCGTTTCGCCACATGCCCCGGGAAATTTCGCAACAATTCGAAGTTTTACATCCCATCCGGGAGCCGATGTGGACTATCGTATCCACGGATTGATTTGTAACGATCTCCGAACATGAGGGGGCTAGGACCGTGATCAACAAACGACTCTCATTCAAGACTGGCGCCATGGCGGGCGTGTTTGCCTGCGCGCTGGTCGTCGGCAGCGAGCAAGACGCGAGCGCCCAGACCTTTACCACCGCGCTCATGAACAGCTACTCCTGTTCGGACGCGACCTACGGCACGAACGGCACCTACTTCAGCGGCAACGCGCTGTACCCGAGCCGTAGCGGTTACACACCGAACTGCACGACCAACCACACCTCCAACTCGCCCGGCTCGGTGGTCACCGCCACGCAGACCCTGCGGGCCGCGACCGCGCAGACCGTGGGCCTGATCGCCAAGCGCATCGGCGCCACCCGGAACGCGTCGCTGAACCGCCCGGTTCAGGCCACCCTGTCCCCGGATGCCTCCAACGGCAACATCGGCCTCGCCGGCGGCGACAAGGATCGCGGCTGGGGCGTTTGGGTGCAGGGCGCCTACGTGGGCGTCGAGGACGACAACACCTCGTCCGAGTTCGACGGCAGCATCGTCACCATCCTGGCCGGCGTCGACAAGAAGCTGATGAACGACAGACTCATCATCGGCATCTCCGGCGGATACGAAGGGGGTGACTTCGACACCGAATTCAACAAGGGCAACCTGGATTCCGACGGCTTCCTGGTGGCGCCCTACGTCTCCTACGCCTTCAACGACATCTTCAGCATCGACGCCACCGGCGGTTACGGGTCGATCAGCTACGACATGGATCGTCGCGACCCGGCGACCAACGAAAAATTCACCGGCGAGACCGACGCCACGCGCTGGTTCGTGTCGGCCACCGCCAACGCCCAGAAGTGGTACAAGAAAGTCCGCCTGGGCGGCAAGGTCGGCCTGTCCTACACGACGGAAGACCGTGACTCCTTCACCGAGACCGGCACCACCGGAACCACCGTCGCCGTTGCGTCGGACGACACCGAACTCGGACAGGGCATGATCGGCGTGAACCTGGGTTACGACTTCGGCAAGGTGATCCCCTACGTCGACGTGACCGGTGAATTCGACTTCAGCAAGTCCGACTATCCGACCGTGGCGACCAACCAGACCCAGCCGGAAGACTCCGACTTCGGTGCCCGGGTGGCGCTCGGCGCGGACTTCCGTCTGTCCGACCGGTTCTCCGGCCAGATCGAGGGCAACTACGTGTTCCTTCGCGACGATTACACCGAATACGGCGGCCTCCTGAAGCTCCGCGTGGACTTCTAGGTCACACTTGACCCGCCTCCTCGCTTCGGGCAGGGCCAGGACAATCGTCCTGGCCCTGCTTTTTTACGTTTCGGTGATCGGCCTGCTCGACGGTTGCGCCGGCGGCCCCTTCGACCGTGGACGGAGCGCCCTGCGCGCCGCGACCGAGGCGGGGTGGCGGCCGCGTCCCCTGGCCGCCGGACCCTTCACCCTGCTCGCCGTGGCGTCGCCCGACGCGCCGGGCGCGCGGTCCATCCTTCGGGTCTACATCGAGGGTGACGGCCTGGCCTGGGCCTCGCGCACCCGACCGGCCCTCGACCCGACCCCCCACGACCCGATCGGACTGCGCCTCGCGCTGGCCGATCCGGCTCCCGGCCGTCGCCTCTATCTGGCGCGTCCGTGCCAGTTCATCGAGGCCGGGCCGGACAACGCCTGCGCCACTCCGCACTGGACCTCGCACCGGTTTTCGGCCGAGGTGGTCGATGCCTACGCGGCTCTGCTCGACCGCCTGGCACGACGCGGAAACGTCCAATCCTTGACTCTCGTCGGATACTCCGGAGGCGGCGTCCTCGCCACCCTGATCGCCGCCCGGTTGCAGGCGGTGGACGCCGTGGTCACGGTGGCGGCGCCGGTCGACCACGATCTGTGGAGCCGTCACCACCGGGTCAGCCCGCTTGTCGGCTCGTTGGACCCGCTGAACAACGATGCCGCGCTGGCCGGCATTCCGCAGGTCCATTTCCTGGGCGGCGCCGACACGATAGTGCCACCCGGCCTCATCGACCGCTATCAGGCGCGGGTCGCGGCGGGCGGGCGGACGGCCCAGGTCCTGGTCCCGGAGGCCTCCCATGGGTGCTGCTGGGCCGAGCGCTGGCCCGCCCTGTGGCGCCGGGCCGCGTCGGCTATCGCGTCCGTACCGCCGCGCCGACGGTGATGCCTTGGTCGGCAACCGTTCCGGCATTCACCTCCAGGATCGCGATCACCGGCACATCGGGACGGATTTCGCGCGTCGATTCCGGTTGCGTGTTCTCGACCACCTGAACCACGCGGCCATCCTCGGAGAGGAACAGCAGATCGAGCGGAACGAAGGTGTCCTTCATCCAGACGGAATGATGGTCCGGCGCCTCAAACACCATCAACAGACCGCGCCCATCGGGCAGGCTGGTCCGCCATTGCAGGCCGGACCGGCGCGCCGCCTCGGTGTCCGCCACTTCCACCTCCACCAGATAGGGGCCGGACGCGGTTTCGATATCGAGGTGGACGGTCCTCGGGCCGAGTCCGCCGGAATCCGACGGCGATGCTCCGGTGCCGAGCAACTGGGTCTTGATCTGGGCATCCACCGGCATCAGGCGTTCGAGGCCGTGTTCAAGGGCGTCGCGCATCCTCTGAATCCCCGGATCGGCGTCCGCGCCGTCGCCCAACAGGGTCAGACCGGTGAACCACATGGCGATCGGGTCGTGCGGATTCCTGGCATATAGTTCTCCGGCCAGCTCGGCCAGCCGCGCGTCCCGACCGGTCGACAGCAGATGGGTCAGATACGGGACCGCGAGGTCGGTGCGCCGGGGTGCCCGGGCCAGAACCTCGCGCAGAACGTTTTCCCAATCGGTCAGGTATTCACCAACCAGGGTGTCCACGCGCGGGGTCGTGCGGGCGAGAAAGGCGAGATCCGATCGCCCCAGAAGACGCGCCGTGAGCAGGCGCATTCCATCGCGTCCGGGGTAGGTCTCCGCGGCACAGATCGTGCCGCGCAGATGGTCGAGCTGGGCCGGCTCCAGGTCGGCCTCCTCGTTCAGGCGCCGCTTAAGAAACCCAACGTGGACCCGCAGTCGGTAGGCCAGATGCATGCCGCCCCGGCCGCCGTCCTGGAAGGCGCGCGGGCAGTTCAGGCCGCCATCGGCGGCGCGCAGCGGCGGCGCCATCGACGGGTTGAAGGTATGGGCATGGGGCGCGAACCGGAAATTCTCGACGCCGACGGCCAGGGTCGCGGCACCGAACAAAACGACACCGGCCAGCGCGACGCCCCCTAGGCCGACAAGCGGCGGGGCCCGGCGCAACGGTCGCGCCACGCCGGCCATGGCCAGCGCCAGGCAGGCCACCAGGCCCGGAGTCATGAACCAGAAGGCGGAGACCGCCGCCAGGGCCAGCGCGGTCGCGGCGGCTGGACCGCGCACCCGGCGTCGCGCCGCCAACGGCAACACCGCGAACACTCCCAGGGTCAGGGCGCCGCCCAGCAGCCCGGCCCCCAGCAAACCCTCGATCAGGAAGTTATGGGAATGGAAATCGACCCGGTGCACGGCATCCCACCAGCCGGCCACCCTGAGATCGTCGGGGGTCAGCGGATCGTCCATCAGAACCGCCCACTCGACCGGCAAGTGGATCGCCAGCAGATCGGCATAACGGCCCCAGCCGGCGCCGACGGCCAGGATGTCGGGTGATTCGGCGATCGCCCGCCAAGCCACGTCGACCAGATGGTGGCGCGACTTCACCGAGTTGGCCATCGGTCCGAGAGCATCCTGGCGTTGCGCCAGATCGGCCAGATCGAACAGGGTCACGAAGGCCGTCATCGCCACGGGAAGCAGGAACACCGCCGCCGCCGCGATACGCGCCCGATGGCGACGCGCGCCGCCCGGCAGCCAATGCCACGCGGCCAGGGCGAGGGGAATCAGCGCCAGCGCGGCTCCAATCGCCGCGTTGTTGCCCGAAACCAGAATAACGGCAAGCCCCAGTACCGCCGCCGCCGAATAGCGGACCCATGCCCCGGCGCGCCATAGGGCCGCCACGGCGAGCCCGGTCGACAGCCCCAGGAAGCCCAGGTAATCGGAGAAGAAATAGGGCACGACGGGGAACGGGTACTCGTTGAAAAAGAGCCACGTCCCGACACTCACAAGGACCGTGACCGCCACCGCGAGGCCGAGCAGAAGGCGTCGCCAGGGACGCACCCGCGTCACCACCATGGCGGCAGCGATCAGGATCGCCAGATCGGCATACCAGATCGCCCCCTCGCCGACTTCCGGCGAGCCGACCCAGCCCTGATAGGGAAACGGCTGCGCGAACGACAACACCATGCTCAGCAGGGCCAGCGCCGCCGGGACCAGCACGTAGGGATGCAGCAACGCCCGCCGCACGGCGCGACCGCGCCAGGCCGCCATGCCCAGACCGAGGGCGGCGATTCCCGATGCCACCCGCAGCCCGGCCGCCACCGGCTCCGACTGATACCAGATCCCGAAATGGAACGGCGGCACGGCGAGCAGGATGGAGAGCAGGGCCAGAGCCAGCCCCACGCCCGCCAGGACGACTCCCAACCGCAAGACACGCATGATCCGGACTCCCCCTCGCCGACCGGACAATTGTCCCGGTCGGGAGCACCGATTTCAACCCTCCCGTCCGGCGGCGTGACGGGCTGTTTCAGTCCTCGTAACAGATGGCGAGGATTTCAACCTCGGTTCGTCCGCCGGGGCTATGCACCGCCACCACGTCGCCCTCCTCCGCCTTCAGGAGGGCGCGCGCCATGGGCGAGATCCAGCTGATGTGGCCGCGCGCCGTGTCGGTCTCGTCGACCCCGACGATCTTGACCGTATGCGCGCGGTCCTCGGCGTCGGCATAGGTCACGGTCGCTCCAAAGAACACCCTGTCGCGGTTGGTCTGGCGGGCCGGATGCACCACCTCGGCGCTGTCCAGGCGCTTCGCGAGATAGCGGATTCGGCGGTCGATCTCGCGCAAGCGCTTCTTGCCGTAAATGTAATCGCCGTTCTCCGAACGGTCGCCGTTGCCGGCCGCCCAACTGACGATCTCCACCACCTTCGGGCGCTCCTCGCGGCGCAGGAACCGCAGTTCGTCCCGGAGCCGGTCGAAGCCGGCCGGGGTGATGTAGTTCTTCCCGCCGCGCGGCGAGGCCGGGGCGTCGCCGCCCCGATCGTCCTTCCTCAAGGTCATGGAGTCTGTCTAGCAGGCCGGCTATCCTGGCCGCAACATCATCGAGCCGGACCCGTCATGAACTGGTACTGCGACGTCGCTCCGAACAACCCGATCCATGAATCCTATCATGATCGGGAGTACGGATTCCCCAAGACGGACGAGCGGGAGCTGTTCGAGCTCCTGTGCCTGGAGATCATGCAGGCCGGCCTGAACTGGGAGTTGATCCTCAAGCGCCGCGCGGGAATGCGCGCCGCCTTCAACGATTTCGAGGTCGACGCCGTCGCCGCCTACGGAGAGGACGACCGCGCGCGCCTGCTCGCCGACGCGCGGATCATCCGCAACCGCCTGAAGGTCGGCGCCATCCTGCACAACGCGCGGGTCGTCCAGGGGATGCGGGGCGATTTCGGCGGATTCGCCGGCTGGCTGGCAGCGCATCACCCGCGCCGTCACGCCGATTGGGTCAAACTGTTCAAGAAGACCTTCCGCTTCACCGGCGGCGAGATCGTCAACGAGTTCCTGATGTGCACCGGCCATCTGCCCGGCGCCCACCGGGATACTTGCCCGGTCCATGCCAAAACGGTGGCGGCCGGCGCCCCCTGGGTCACCGTTGGGGCCGATTTCTTCACGTCCGACGATACGGCGACTGCGCCATGAGCTCGGCCATCTGCGCCTCGACCACCGTCCGTTCCTGCTCCAGATAACGGCCGATGGCATCGCGAAACCCCGGGTGCGCCACCCAGTGGACGGACCGGGTCAGGCTGGGCAGGTAGCCGCGCTGGATCTTGTGCCGGCCTTGCGCCCCCGCCTCCACCCGCCGCAGACCATGGGCGATGGCATACTCGATGGCCTTGTAGTAACAGACCTCGAAGTGCAGGAACCGAGCGTCGTCCAGGCAGCCCCAATTGCGTCCGTAGAGGGTATCGCCGCCCCGCAGGTTCAATGCCCCGGCCACCGGCCGGCCGGCCCGGAACGCCATTACCAGCACAACCCTGTCGCCCATCCGCTCGCCGAGCAACGAGAAGAAATCACGGGTCAGGTAGGCCGGACCCCATTTCTTGTCGCTGGTCGCCCGATAGAAACGATTGAAGGCGTCCCAGTGGGCTTCCAAAATGTCGGCGCCGGTCAGGACGCGCACGTCGATGCCGCTGTCCGCGACCTCGCGGCGCTCCTTGCGGATCGCCTTGCGCTTGCGCGATGCAAGGGCGCCCAGAAAGTCGTCGAACGACGGGTATCCGGGGTTGTCCCAATGGTACTGCACGTCGAACCGGGACTGGAATCCGAGCCCCGCGAGGCGCCGCCGGTCCGTCTCGCCGACGAAGTTCACGTGCGCCGAGGACAGGTTCCGCGCCTCGGCGAGGCGGCGCAGGCCGGCCGCCAGCAGGTCGGCGGTGTCCGGCGGCGCCTCGGGACGGACCATCAGGCGTGGCCCGGTCGCGGGGGTGAACGGCACCGCGCAGAGCAGCTTCGGATAATAGGGCAGGCCGGCCCGTCCGTAGGCATCGGCCCAGGCCCAATCGAACACGAACTCGCCATAAGAATGGACCTTCAGGTAGGCCGGCGCGCAGCCGACGACACGGCCCCGCGCGTCCTCCACCGTCAGGTGGTGCGGTATCCAGCCGGCCTCAGGAACCACCGCGCCGCTATCCTCCAGGGCCGACAGGAAGGCATGCGACACGAATGGATTGGCGCCGCCGGCACAGGCGTCCCAGGCGATGTCCGGGAGATCGCCGATGCGGCCGTGAACCTTGATCAGCGGGGCGTCGCGTCCATCGGGCATGCCCTGAAGATGCGCCCTCGCGAACCGCGTTACAAGGCGCAGAACCCGTTGTCGGAGGTCAGATTGCGGCACGGATAGCGGAAGTCCAGCCCCGGCTCGAAC
>JANQIL010000096.1 GCA_028282245.1 Magnetospira sp. | reverse complement strand
CGTCCATGGCGGGTGTCGTGGTCTGGGGGTCCGTGTTTTCGGCGTTAGCACCCAGAAAATACGCGATTTCAGGACCTTACGCTACACCCGCCAACCCCCGATGAATAAAGCGGGATAGGCCAGCATGGTCAGGATCGTGTCGCCGAACGGCGAGCCGGGCGGCGTGGCCTCCGGCGGCGCGCCGCGCGCCCGGCGCCGGCAGCAGGGGCACCGGCTGCCGAACAGACGCACCCGGGTCACGACGGGCCGCATCGGCGGCAGGTCGATATGGTCGTAGGCGTGGCGCAGGCTCTGCGCTGCCGCCGGGATCGCCGTGCCGCAATGGGCACAGGCCTCGGCGTGGCGGTCCACGATCCGGTCGGGGGCTTCCGCCAACCGACGCGTCGTACCCAGGCCATCGCGTGTCTTGCGCGGCTTCTTCTGACGCGGCGGCCGGTTGCGCTTCTGCCCCCGCGACGGCGGCAGGCTGGAATTGTCCGGCGTCTTCGGCGGCGGACCCAGGCGCGCTTGCAGATCCTCGATGCGCTTGAGCAGCGCCAGGATCAAGGCGTCCTTCTCTTCCGGGGTCATCCGCGACAGATCGGGCCGAGGCATGGATATGTTGACTCATATTCCCGACCGCAACGCAAGAGTTTGTTGGCCGAACGGACCGGACGCACGCCGCCGGCACCCTTGACCCCTCCAAACGCCCCGCACCAACCCCCTGAGCAGTTACCCTATCGCTACGGCGGACCGGAAATCTTCAAATCACTGCCTGATCCGCGTTCTTCACGGTCGACTAGGTAATAATCTGATTCTAGTGTGGTTTTGGATCCGAAGTTCGCGACATTATTCGGGGCAAACTCCACGGCGAACTTCGACTCCAAAACCACACTAGACCCGGCAAAGCTCCTGCACGAATTCCGACAGTCCGACCTGACGCCGCCGCTTCAGCCGCTCGGCCACCAAAATGGCGCGCACACTGGACACCGAGTCCTCGATCACATCGTTGACCACGATGTAGTCGTACTCCGCCCAGTGACTCATTTCATCGGCCGCCTTCGCCATCCGTCGGGCGATCACCTCCTCCGGGTCCTGGGCCCGCTTGCGCAGGCGCACCGCCAACTCGTCGTGCGACGGCGGCAGAATGAAGATCGACACCAGATCTTCCCGCGTCTTCTCGGAGAGTTGCTGGGTCCCCTGCCAGTCGACATCGAACAGGACATCCTTGCCGGCCCGCAGTTCCCGCTCCACCCGCTCGCGCGGCGTTCCATAGAAATTGTCGAACACCCGGGCATGCTCCAGAAGCGCGTTGTCCCGCACCATGTCCTCGTACTCGGCCACCGAGACGAAGATATAGTCCTTGCCATCCACCTCGCCCGGGCGTCGCGGGCGGGTGGTCACCGAAACCGACATGACGAGCGCCGGTTCCCGTTCCAGCAGGGCGCGCGAGATGGTCGATTTGCCGGCCCCGGACGGCGAGGACAGGACCAGCATCAGGCCGCGCCGGTGAATCTGCATGCCGGTGCTCATCGGGGGGCCGTTCCGCGCCGCCTATTCAACGTTCTGAACCTGCTCGCGCAACTGCTCGACCGCCGCCTTGAGATCGAGGCCGACCCGGGTCAGGTCGACATCCGACGACTTGGCGCACAGGGTATTGGCCTCCCGGTTCAGCTCCTGGCACAGAAAGTCGAGCTTGCGGCCGATCGCCCCGCCGCCGGCGATCAGCGCGCGCGCCGCCTCGCCATGCGCCAGCAGGCGGTCCAGTTCCTCGCGCAGGTCGGCCTTGGCGGCCAGCAGCGCCACTTCCTGG
Organism: Magnetospira sp.; assembly: GCA_028282245.1. Lineage (GTDB taxonomy): Bacteria > Pseudomonadota > Alphaproteobacteria > Rhodospirillales > Magnetospiraceae > JANQGL01. The sequence goes on along the minus strand of JANQIL010000096.1, from coordinate 19,926 downwards.
GCCAGCCGGTCGTCCGGCAGGCCGACCCCGGCGTCGAGCACGTCCTGGACCTGACGGATCAGGCGGGCGCGGATCGCCGCCGGCTGCGCCGCCGCCAACCGCTCGGCCCGCGACGTGAACTCGGCGATGCGGTCGAGGTGGCCGGTCAGGGTCGCGGCCAGGGCCGCCCCCTCGCTCAGCCGCATGTCGGCCAGCGCCGCGAGGGCGCGTTCGAAGGTGGCCAGGATCGCCGCGTCCCGGGCCGCCCGCGCCGCCTCGTCGAGCGGTTCGGTGGCCTCCGGATCGCGCGCCCAGCACAGGGCCAGCAAGCCGTCGACCGAGGCCGGACGCAGCGCCGGGTAGCGGGTGCGCAGGTCCTCCGAGAGACCGAGCAGGCGGTCCAGCAACGCCCGATCGATCCGCAGGTCGCCGGCCCGGCCGGCGTGCTGCACATCCAGCACCATGTAGAGATTGCCGCGCCGGAATCTTGCCGACGCCTTCTGGCGCAACGCCGCCTCCAGCCCGTCGAAGCCGGACGGCAGACGGGTCCGCAGGTCGAGCCCCTTGCCATTGACGCTCCGCACTTCCCAGGACCATGCCAAGCGTTCGTCGCGATCCTGGGCGCGTGCAAAACCGGTCATCGAGGATACGGCCACCGTGTTCCCCTTGTCTGTCGAGGTAAAACGTTTATAGCCTTCGTGGGGATGGGCAACAAGGCACCGTGCCATGCAACGAACGTTTCCACGCGCGATCCTCGTCACCGGCGCCTCCAGCGGCATCGGCGAGGCGCTGGCCCTGGTTTACGCGCGGCCCGGCACGACCCTGTTCCTGTCGGGACGCGACGCCGAGCGGCTGACCGCGACGGCCGATGCCTGCCGGGCGCGCGGCGCCGTGGCCGAGGGTCGGGTCCTCGACGTGCGCGACCGCGACGCCATGGCCGCCTGGATCGCCGACTGCGACGCCCGGGCGCCGCTCGATCTGGTGATCGCCAACGCCGGGATCAGCGGCGCCACGGCCGGCGAACCGGACGCCAACGCCGACCTCACCCGCGAAATACTGGCCGTCAACCTGGACGGCGTCGTCAACACCGTGCTGCCGGCCGCCGCCGCCATGTCGGCGCGCGGCGGTGGCCAGATCGCCCTGATGGCCTCGCTGGCCGGTTACGCCGGAATGCCCGGCGCGGCGGCCTATTGCGCTTCCAAGGCGGCGGTCAAGGTATGGGGCGAGGGCCTGCGCGGCGAACTGGCGGCGCGGGGGGTCGGGGTGTCGGTGATCTGCCCCGGCTGGGTCGACAGCCGGATCACCCGTTCCAATCGGTTCCCGATGCCGTTCTTCCTGACCGCGGAGAGGGCGGCCGACCTTATCGCCCGGGGCCTGCGCCGTGATCGGGCGCGGATCGCCTTCCCATGGCCGACCGCGCTCGCCGCATGGATGCTGATGAGCCTGCCGGCCAGCCTGTCCTCCCGCCTGACGCGCGGTCTTCCCAAGAAGGGATGAGTCCGCCCGGATCAGGGCCGCGTCGCCGCGTCGCGCAGGCGTCGCCAGCGGGCGACGTTCCGATTGTGTTCGGACAGCGTGCGCGCGAATACGTGCCCGCCGGTGCCATCGGCCACGAAATACAGGTCGGTGGTCGGTGCCGGATGCAGCACCGCCTCGATGGAGGCCCGCCCGGGGTTGCAGATCGGCGCCGGCGGCAGACGGTCGATGACGTAGGTGTTGTAGGGCGTGTCCGACCGCAGGTCCTTGCGCGTCAGCGGCCGCCCCAACGGGACCCCGGGCGACAGGCCGTAGGCAACGGTCGGATCGGATTGCAGGCGCATGCCCTTGCGCAGCCGGTTCACGAACACGGCGGCGACGCGAGGCCGCTCGGCCGCCAGTCCGGTTTCCTTCTCGACGATGGAGGCCAGGATCAGCGCCTCCCCGGGCGATGCCAGCGGCACTCCGGGATCGCGCGCCGCCCAGGCATCGGACACGACCTTGTCCATGGCGCCGCGCATCCGGGCGAGGATCGCATCCCGCCCGTCACCATGGGAGAAGTGATAGGTCTCCGGCAACAGGACGCCTTCCGGAAGGGTTTCCGGCGGATCGCCGGTCAGCCCCTCGACACGGCCCAGCAGATCGAGCACCTGACGGGTCGTCAGGCCCTCGGGCACCGTGAACCGGCGAACCACGGCCTCGCCCGAACGCAGAATGTCGAGAGCCTCCTCAACACTGACCGCGGCCGGAAACCGGAACTCTCCGGCTCGCAGGTTCTGATCGGCGCCGCGCAACCGCGCCGCGACCCGAAAGACCGCCGGATGGTCGACGATTCCGTTGTCGTGCAGCAGGGTCGCGATGGCCGCCAGACCGGCGCCACGCGGGATCACCAGGTTGGCGTCGGCGACCAGCGGTCCGGGCGCAACAAATCGCGCATGACCCCAGGCCAGCGCGCCGCCGAGTCCGAGCGCGGTCAGGAGCAACGCCCCGACGATGACGCGGGCCGGCCGCCCCATTGATTATCCGTCGACGGATCGCAACACCAGGCTGGCGTTGGTGCCCCCGAACCCGAACGAATTGGACAGCGCGGCGCGGATCGGACGCGGCCGGGCCTGCTTGGCGGCCAAGTCGATGTCGCAACCGTCCGACGGATTGTCCAGGTTGAGGGTCGGCGGCGCCACCTGATCGCGGATCGCCAGCACCGAGAAGATCGCCTCCACCGCCCCCGCCGCACCCAGCAGATGCCCGACCGCCGACTTGGTCGACGACATGGTGAGCTTGTAGGCGGCATCGCCGAACAGCCGCTTCACGGCACCCAGCTCGATCTCGTCGCCAAGCGGAGTCGACGTGCCATGGGCGTTGATATAGTCGATGTCCTCGGGAGCGAGACCGGCCCGCTGGATTGCCGCCCGCATGGACCGGAATCCGCCGTTACCGTCCTCGGCCGGCGCGGTGATGTGGTGGGCGTCGCCGGACAGGCCGTAGCCAACCACCTCGGCGTACATCTTCGCGCCCCGCTTCCGCGCGTGCTCGTATTCCTCAAGCACCACGACCCCGGCGCCCTCGCCCATCACGAAACCGTCGCGGTCGCGGTCCCAGGGCCGCGAGGCGATGGTCGGGGTGTCGTTGAAACTGGTCGACAGCGCCTTGGCGTTCGCGAACCCGGCGATGCCCAGCCGGCAGATCGCCGCCTCGGCGCCGCCGGCGACCATCACGTCGGCGTCGTCGAGCATGATCAGGCGCGCCGCGTCCCCGATCGCGTGCGCGCCGGTCGAGCACGCGGTGACCACCGAGTGGTTCGGCCCCTTGAAACCGTATTTGATCGAAACATGGCCGGAAGCCAGGTTGATCAGGCTCGACGGAATGAAGAACGGGCTGAGACGGCGCGGGTTCTGTTCCACCGTGATGGCCCCGCGCGCGATGCTCGACAGACCGCCGATTCCGGACCCGATGAGCACGCCGGTCCGCTCCATGGCGGCCTCGTCCGGCGGTGTCCATCCGGAGTCCTCGACCGCCTCGCTGGCCGCCGCGATTCCATAGACGATGAACTCGTCCATCCGCCGCTGTTCCTTCGGCTCGACCCAGTTGGCGGCGACGAACGCCCCCTCCACCGATTCGTCCTTCGGCACCTGGGCGGCGATCCTGGCGGCTAGGTCCGAAACCTCGAAATGCTCGATCCGGCGAACGCCGGACTCGCCTTCGAGGAGTCGTTTCCACGTAATGTCAGCACCGCAGCCCAGCGGCGTGACCATCCCCAGTCCCGTGATGACAACGCGTCTCATGGCAGCCTTTTCAATGACTCGATCGGTGGCGCCGGACGCCGAGCTAGGACGCGTTGGCGTCGATGAAATCGATCGCGTCCTTGACGGTCTGAATTTTCTCGGCCGCGTCGTCCGGGATCTCGCATCCGAATTCCTCCTCGAACGCCATCACGAGTTCGACCGTGTCCAGGCTGTCGGCCCCAAGGTCGTCGATGAAGCTGGCGTTCTCGGTGACCTTCGCCTCCTCGACCCCCAGGTGCTCGACGACGATCTTCTTTACGCGCTCGGCGGTGTCACTCATTTTCTCGCAATCCCTCGACTTGTCAGGTAACAGAAAACTGGCTCCGGCGACCTTTCGGACGCCCCCCCACCATCCCCCGTAAGCCCGGGGTTCGGCGGTGTCGTAACATACTTTTTCGGCCATGACCAGCGTCCGATCATGCCTCCGAACGGCCTCAAATCATCGCCATTCCGCCGTTCACGTGCAGAGTCTGACCGGTCACGTAGGCGGCCTCCGGACTGGCCAGATAGACCACCGCGGCGGCGATTTCGTCGGCCTCGCCCATCCGTGCGGCCGGAATGACGCCGATCAGTTTTTCCTTCTGCGCGTCCGGCAGGGCCTCGGTCATCGCCGAGGTGATGAAGCCCGGCGCCACGCAGTTGACGGTGACGCCGCGCGAGGCGACCTCCTGGGCCAGCGCCTTGCTCATGCCGATCATTCCGGCCTTCGACGCCGCGTAATTGGCCTGTCCCGGGTTGCCGGTCACGCCGACCACGGAGGTGATGCCGACGATGCGTCCCCAGCGCCGCTTCATCATCCCCTTCAGGCATGCCCTCGATAGCCGGAACGCCGCCGTCAAATTGACGTCGAGCACGGTCTGCCAGTCCTCGTCCTTCATCCGCAGGGCCAGTTGATCGCGCGTCAGGCCGGCGTTGTTGATCAGAATGTCGATCGTCCCGACGGCCGCCTCGGCGTCCCGGATCAGGGACTCGGCCGCCGCCGTGTCGACCAGATCGGCAGTCACCGCGTGGGCCCGATCGCCCAGACCCCCGGCCAGCGCCGCCAGCGCGTCGGCATTGCGCCCGGACAGCGCCACGCGGGCCCCCGCCGCGTGCAGGGCGCGCGCGATGGCGCCCCCGATTCCGCCCGACGCGCCGGTCACCAGCGCGCCCTTTCCGGTCAGATCGAACATGATGCTCCCTCTTCGGTCCTCGGCCGTGGCCGGTCGCCGCACGCCCTCAGGCGGCCCCCGGCCGACGCTCCGGCGCCGAGGCGCCTAAATCGGTCAGGACGGCCTCGATATCGGCCGGCGTGCCGACCGACCGCGCGCCGAGCGACTTGTCGATCCGCTTGGCCAGCCCGGACAGCACCTTGCCGGCCCCCAGCTCGACCAACTCGTCCGCTCCAGCGTCGCGCATGGCGAGCACGCTTTCGCGCCACCGCACCACGCCGGTCACCTGCTCGACCAGCAGTCGGCGGATGGTTTCCGGATCGGTCACCGGGGCGGCGGTCACGTTGGCGACCAACGGCACCGTCGGCGGGGCAATGCGCACCTCGGCCAGCGCCAGTTCCATCGCCTCGGCGGCCGGTTTCATGAGCTGGCAATGGAAGGGGGCGGACACCGGCAGCAGCACCGCCCGCTTGGCGCCGCGTCGCTTGGCGATGCCGAGCGCCGCCTCCACCGCGGCGCGGGCGCCGCTGACCACGACCTGACCCGGCGCGTTGTCATTGGCAGCCGTGCATACCTCGCCGTTCGCGGCCTCGGCGGCCACCTCGCGCGCCGCCTCCAGGTCAAGTCCGAGCAGCGCCGCCATGGCGCCCTCGCCGACCGGCACCGCGCGCTGCATCGCCTGCCCGCGCACCTTGAGCAGACGCGCCGTGTCGGCGAGGTCGAGGGACCCGGCGGCGGTCAGCGCCGAATACTCTCCGAGCGAGTGTCCGGCCACCATCCCGCAGGCGTCCGGCAGCACGACGCCGCCCTCCGCCGCCAGCACCCGGACCACCGCCATGCTGACCGCCATCAGGGCAGGCTGGGCGTTTTCGGTCAGCACCAACTGGTCCTCGGGACCCTCGAACATCAATCGTGACAGGTTCTGATCGAGCGCGTCGTCGACCTCGTCGAACACCTCGCGCGCGGCGCCGAAAGCCTCCGCGAGGTCCTTGCCCATCCCAACGGCCTGCGACCCCTGGCCGGGAAACACGAATGCTCGGAACATCGTCGATCACCCCCCCCTTCGTGGACCCGCGTCGTTTTTCAAACACGGCTACATATACGCTCGACGGCGCGGGATCAAGCGGCGCGAATCATTTCTTGATGAATTCCGAACATCACGCCTTCACGCAGCAGGCGAGGTAATTCACGTCCAAATCATCCGTGAGGTCCCAGCGATCGGCAAGCGGACGGAATGTCATGCCCTTGAGTTCGCGCACCGCGACGCCGTTCGGCCGAAGGCCGGCCGCCAGTTCGGATGGTCGCACGAACTTGCGCCAGTCGTGGGTGCCGACCGGTAGCCAGCGCAACACGTATTCGGCTCCGATCTTGGCCAGGGCCAGCGATTTCAGGGTGCGGCTGATGGTCGCCACGAACATCATGCCGCCCGGCTTGAGAAGGCGCGACGACACCTCCAGGAACAGCCCGAGGTCGGCCACGTGCTCGACGATTTCCATGTTGAGGACGACGTCGAAGCGCACTTCCTCGGCCAGCAGATCCTCCGGGAGCGCGTTGCGGTAATCGATATCGAGGCCGGATTGCTCGGCATGCAGCGCGGCGACGCCGATGTTCTTGGCCGAGGCGTCGATCCCGGTCACGGCGGCGCCGAGCCGCCGCATGGGTTCGCCGAGCAGGCCGCCGCCGCATCCCACGTCGAGCAGCCGCAGGCCGTCGAGCGGCAACTCGCCAAGTGGGTCGCGATCGAAATGCGCCGCCACCCGGTCGCGGATGAAGGCGACCCGATTGGAATTGAACTTGTGCAGCGGCTTGAACTTGCCGGTCGGGTCCCACCAGGCCTCGGCCATCGCCGAGAAGCGGGCGATTTCCTCCGGATTGGCGGTCGTGGCCCCGGCGGACTTGGCGGCGGTGGCGGTTTCGGTCATCTGAATCTCCCGGATCGTCTGACAGGGCATCGCCCGGAGCAGGCGATCGAAAACCCGCGGGCGGACTTGCCACCCGTCATTGCGCAGAGTATGTATACGCCGCCGCCGCCCGGCAACGGGTCCGCGGAATTTTTTTAGGAACGGACATGGCCATTATCGTTCAGAAATTCGGCGGCACGTCGGTCGGCGACACCGACCGCATCCGCAACGTGGCGCGCAAGGTCAAGGCGGAGGTGGAGGCGGGACACCAGGTCGCCGTGGTGGTCAGCGCGATGGCCGGGGTCACCAATCAACTGGTCGCCCACACCCGCGACATCGCGGAGGACGCCGACCCGAGCGAGTACGACGTCGTTGTCTCGACCGGCGAACAGGTCACCACCGGGCTCCTCGCCCTGGCCCTGCGATCGATCGGCGTCGCGGCCCGGTCCTGGCAGGGCTGGCAGATTCCGATCCGCACCGACGACGTGCACGCCAAGGCGCGGATCGAGGACATCTCGGTGGAACGCCTGCGGGCCGCGCTGGAGCGCGGCGAGGTGGCCGTGGTGCCCGGATTTCAGGGGCTCTCGGACAACCAGAGGATCACCACCCTGGGACGCGGCGGCTCGGATACCAGCGCCGTCGCCCTGGCGGCCGCCCTGAAGGCCGACCGTTGCGACATCTACACCGACGTCGACGGGGTCTACACAACCGATCCGCGAATCGTTGCCAGGGCCCGTAAGCTTGATAAGATCACCTACGAGGAAATGTTCGAGATGGCCTCGCTGGGGGCCAAGGTGCTGCAGACCCGTTCGGTCGAAATGGCGATGAAACACCGGGTCCGACTGCAGGTCCGGTCGAGTTTCGACGACGGCCCGGGAACCCTGGTTGTGGATGAGGACGAAATCGTGGAACAGGAAGTGGTGAGCGGCATCGCCTACAGCCGCGACGAGGCCAAGGTCACGGTGGCCGGCCTGCGGGACCGTCCGGGCGTGGCGAGCGCCGTGTTCGGGCCGCTGGCCGACGCCAACATCAACGTCGACATGATCATCCAGAACGTGTCGCAGGACGGCAAGACGGCCAACCTGACCTTCACGGTGCCGGAAGGAGAACTGCGGCGCGCCCTGGACGTTCTGGAGACCCACAAGGAGGACCTGCGATTCGAGCGCCTGATCGCCAACGCCGACGTGGCCAAGATTTCGGTCGTCGGAGTCGGCATGCGCAGTCACGCGGGGGTGGCGCAGCGGATGTTTCAGGCCCTCGCCGACAAGTCCATCAACATCCAGGTCATCTCGACCTCCGAGATCAAGGTCAGCGTGCTGATCGCCGAGGACTACACCGAACTGGCCCTGCGCGCCCTGCACACCGCCTACGGACTGGATGCGGATGCCCCATGAACCGATGACGAGCGCCGCCGCGCAGACCCGCCTGAACCAGCTCTGGCGGCGCGGCCGCGACTTCCTGGGAACCGCGACGGCGATCCTCGGCGGCGCCATGTCCTGGGTGTCGGAACGTCATCTGGTCGCCGCCATCTCGAACGCTGGCGGGTTCGGGGTCATCGCCTGCGGATCGATGGGGCCCGACCTCCTGGACCGCGAAATCGCCGCCACTCGGGACCTGACGGCCCGGCCGTTCGGGGTCAACCTGATCACCCTGCATCCGGAACTGGACGCCCTGATCGACGTCTGCGCGGCGCACCGGGTGGGACATGTGGTGCTGGCCGGCGGCCTGCCGCCCGGCGGCGCCATCAAGCGGGCCAAGGAGGGCGGCGCGAAGGTGATCTGCTTCGCGCCCGCCCTGGTCCTGGCGCGGCGCCTGATCCGCAACGGGGTGGACGCCCTGATCATCGAGGGCACCGAGGCGGGCGGTCATATCGGCCCGGTCTCGACCAGTGTCCTGGCGCAGGAGATCCTGCCGCAGGTGAGCGAGGTGCCGGTGTTCGTGGCCGGTGGCATCGGGCGCGGCGAGGCGGTGGTCAGCTATCTGGAAATGGGCGCCGCCGGGGTTCAGTTGGGAACCCGGTTCGTGTGCGCCACCGAATGCATCGCGCACCCCAATTTCAAGGCCGCGTTCCTGAAGGCCGGGGCGCGCGACGCCGTGCCGACCTTGCAGATCGACCCGCGCATCCCGGTGATCCCGGTGCGCGCCCTCACCAACAAGGGCACCGAGGCGTTCATGGAGAAGCAGCGCACGGTGATCGCGCGGTTCGACGCCGGCGAGATCGATCTCAAGTCGGCGCAATTGGAGATCGAGCATTTCTGGGCCGGCGCCCTGCGCCGCGCCGTGATCGACGGCGACGTGGAATATGGATCGCTGATGGCCGGACAGAGTGTCGGCCTGGTGACCCGCGAGCAGCCGACCGCCGAAATCCTTTCGGAAATCGTCGCCCAGGCGGAATCGGCGCTGGTCAGCCGGACCCGAAGCGGGGCCTGAGCCAATGTCGGTGGACGCCAGCCATACCGGGTCGAGGCGCCTGCTGGCCCGGCTGCGCGACGTCATGGCGGCCGGCGGCTCGGCCCAGAAGAAACTCGAACAGGTGGTGACCCTGATCGCCGCCGGCCTGGAGGCGCAGGTCTGCTCCGTCTACGTCAAGCGGGCCGGCGAGGTGCTGGAACTGTTCGCCACCGAGGGCCTGCGCCGCGACGCCGTGCACGTCACCCGGCTGCGGGTCGGCGAGGGCTTGGTCGGCACCATCGCCGCGCATGCCCGGGCGCTGGCTCTCAGCGACGCCAAGGGCCACCCCAGCTTCGCGTTCCGCCCTGAGACCGGAGAGGAGATCTATCTGTCCTTCCTCGGCGTGCCGATACTGCGTAGCGGCCGGGTGATCGGTGTCCTGGCGGTTCAGAACACCCGGCGGCGGGCCTACGAGGAAGAGGAGATCGAGACCCTCGAAACGGTGGCCATGGTGCTTGCCGAGTTGGTCGCCGGAGGCGATCTGATCAGCCGCGAGGAAAGCCGTCAGGTGGACGGCATCGGCATGCTTGCGCTGCGCCTCGATGGCCTCAAGCTGGCGGCCGGCATTGGCATCGGTCAGGCCGTCCTGCACCGCCCGCAGATCGCCATCGACCGCTTGGTTTCCGACGACCCGGATCGCGAGCTGGTCCGCCTTCAGGACGCCGTCGACGAAATGCACGGGGCGCTCGACAGCATGGTCGAGAACACCGAGGGCGAGCACCGCGACATCCTGGAGACCTATCGGATGATCGCCGAGGACGCCGGCTGGCTGGCCCGCATCGAGGAGGCGGTGGCGAGCGGCCTGACCGCCGAGGCGGCGGTGCAGAAGGTGCAGTCCGACATTCGGGCGCGCATGAGCCAGATCACCGAACCCTACCTGCGCGAACGGGTGCACGATCTGGAGGACCTCGCCAACCGCCTGCTGCAACACCTGACCGGCGGCGTGCGGGCCGCCGTCGACCTGGGCGCGACCAATGGCTTCGTGGTCGTCGCCCGGTCCATGGGGCCGGCCGAGCTGATGGACTACGACCGCGACCGGATGCGCGGCCTGGTGCTGGAGGAGGGCTCGCCGACCTCGCACGTGACCATCCTCGCGCGGGCCTGCGGGATCCCGGTGATCGGCCGCGCCCGCGACGTTCTCGACCGCGTCGAAACCGGTGACCCGGTGATCGTCGACGGCGACCACGGACAGGTGTTCGTGCGCCCGGCCGAGGACGTGCAGGTGGCCTTCCGCGAGGCCCTGGAGGCACGCCGGCAGCACCAGGAACAACTCGCCGCGCTCCGGGACGAGCCGGCGACGACCCTCGACGGAGTCCGCATCACGTTGTCGATGAACGCCGGGCTTCTGGCCGACATGAGTCATTTCCCGGAAATCGGGGCGGACGGGGTCGGCCTCTACCGCACCGAGGTTCCGTTCATGGCGCGCCCCAATCTGCCGGGAGTCGACGACCAGGCGACCCTCTATGGCCGCGTGCTCGATCTCGCCGATGGCAAGCCGGTGGCGTTCCGCACCCTCGACGTGGGGGGCGACAAGCTGCTGCCGTTCTGGGATGCCGGGGACGAGGAGAATCCGGCCATGGGTTGGCGGGCGGTGCGCATGTCGCTCGATCGCCCGGCCCTGCTGCGCCAGCAAGTGCGCGCCCTGATCCGCGCCGCCGCCGAGCGCGAATTGCGCCTGATGTTCCCGATGGTCAGCGAGGTCGCCGAGTTCGACGACCTTCAGCGCCTGCTCGACATGGAGCTGGAGCGCGCGAGCGGTCTTGGCTGGCCGCTTCCCGGGCCGCTCAAGGTCGGCGTCATGCTTGAGGTTCCGGCCCTGCTGTTCCAACTGGACGACCTGCTGCAACGGGTCGATTTCCTGTCGGTCGGCAGCAACGACCTGCTGCAATTCCTTTACGCGGCCGATCGCGGCAACGCGCGCCTTGCCGAACGCTACGACGCGCTTTCCCCGGCCAGCCTGCGGCTGCTGCGCGATCTGGCCGCGCGCTGCGACGCGGCCGGCGTGCCGGTGTCGGTGTGCGGCGAGATCGCCGGCCGTCCGATCGACGCGGTGGCCCTGGTCGGCCTGGGGTTCCGGCACCTGTCGGTGGCTCCGTCGGCGGTCGCCCAGATCAAGGAGACTATCCGCAGCATGCGGCTGGACGCGGTCACCGGGTATCTGGACACCCTCGTCCACGGAACATCGAACCGCCTGCGCGGCCGGCTGCGCGCCTTCGCCATCGACCAAGGGATCGCCATCTGAGGTTGACGCCGCCGTTTTGCCACGCGGTGCCGCGAAATCTACGCTTTTGATCGGCCGCGATGTTTGATATTTACCGAACTTAAAGGATTGCCGGCTAGTCATGAATTTGTAAGTATTATGAGGTGAACATTTCGGCTCGGGAAACGGCAAACGTGAAAATCAATTCCGAGGACGCGCGCGAACACGGCCGGGGCATCGGGGCCCTGCTGCGAGCGACCCGAATTCGGTGCGCCGAGGACCTTCCCGAGGTGGCGCGCACCCTGCGCATCCGCGCACCCTACCTGGAAGCGATCGAGGAGGGTCGATTCCGGGACTTGCCGGGCACCACCTACGCCACCGGTTTCATCCGCTCCTACGCGGAGTATCTGGGGCTTGACGCCGACGAGGTGATCCGCCGCTACCGCCTTGAGGTCGGGCCGGGTCCACAGGCCGACCTGCGGCTGCCCACCCCGGTGACCGAGCGCGGCGTGCCGAGCGGCGCGGTGTTGCTGGTCGGGGCGGCGATCGCCCTCGCCGCCTATGGCGCGTGGTTCGTCAAGTCGTCGGAAAACCGACCCCTGGTCGACATGATTCCGAAACTTCCCGACCGGCTGGTCGCCCTGCTTCCGGGCGACCCGCCCGAGACCGCCGACGTGCCACGGCCGGAGGCCGCCACCCCCGCGCCGCCACCGTCGACGACGGCGCCGGCCCCCGATGCGTCGGCGTCGCTGGCCTTGGGTCTTCCGCCATCGCGCGACGACGCGGGCGCCGATGCCCCCGGCACGCCGGCCGCGACGCCCCCTCCGCCGGAAACGCCGGCAAGTCCCGAGGCGACGTCCGACACCGGCGCCACGGCGCCGGAAGCGACCACCGAACTCGCGGCGGCAGCGACGACACAATCATTGACTCCCGAACCGACCAGTGGCGCGGAAGACAGCGCGGACGCAACGGACGCAGCGTCGGCACCCCCCCCGGCCGAAGTCGCGGCGGCCGCCGAACCGCAAACGGAGAGTGACCGCGCCGTCGAGCCGGACCTGATCGCCGTCGCTCCGCCACCCCCGGCACCGGCCGCCACGCCGGTTCCGGAACCCAAGCCGTTGCGCCCAGAAACGCCCTCGGCGGCGACCGCATCCGCGTCCGACGTGCCGCGCGCCCCGACATTCCGGCCGCCCGTCACGGTACGACCGTTCGGGGCCGGCGGCGCGGACTCCCGGATCCAGGTCACCGCGATGACCGACAGCTGGATCCAGATCCGCGAGAGCGACACCAACCGCCTGATCGTCACCCGTCTGCTGCGGAGCGGCGACACGTTTCGGGTGCCCGATCGCGACGGACTGAAGCTGGTAACCGGCAATGCCGGCGGGCTGCAAATCCGGGTCGACGGCACGCTGGTTCCGTCCCTGGGCCCGATCGGCACGGTGCTGCGCGACGTGGCGCTGGATGTCGGAAGGCTTCAAGCCGGCACCGCCACCGGCAACTAATCGTCCATATCGGGCATCCCGCCATTGACCTGACGGGTCGGCTTGGGGCATGACTGCGCTGCAAGCGGAAACGGGAGTGCGCGCGAGCCCGATCATGGATGCCATTGTGCGGAAGAAAACCCAGGCCGTGCGGGTCGGCGACGTGGTGATCGGCGGCGATGCGCCGGTCGTCATCCAGTCGATGACCAACACCGATACCGCGGATGTCGAGGGATCGGTCAAGCAGATCGCCGATCTGGCCGCCGCCGGATCGGAGTTGGTCCGCTTGACGGTCAACAACGACGCCGCGGCGAAAGCGGTCCCCGCGATCAAGGAGCGCCTTCTGGCGCGGGGTGTCGGAGTGCCGCTGGTCGGTGATTTCCATTACAACGGCCATCAGTTGCTGACCCGCTATCCCGAATGCGGCGAGGCCCTGGAGAAGCTGCGCATCAACCCCGGCAACGTCGGCGTCGGCAAGCGCCGCGACGATCGCTTCGCGACCATGATCGAGGTTGCCTGCCGGCTGGGCAAGGCGGTCCGCATCGGCGTCAACTGGGGCAGCCTGGACCAGGATCTGGCATCCCGCATGATGGACGAAAACGCCAAACGCGCGCATCCGATGCCGGTCGAGGAGATCACCCGCGAGGCGCTGGTGGAATCCGCCATCTCCTCGGCCCTGCGGGCCGAGGCGCTGGGCCTCGGGCGCGATCGGATCGTGCTGTCCTGCAAGGTCTCCGAGGTGCAGGGCCTGATCGCCGTCTACCGGCGGCTGGCGTCGCGCGGCGACTGGGCGCTGCACCTGGGCCTCACCGAGGCCGGCATGGGCTCCAAGGGGATCGTCGCCTCGACCGCCGCCCTCGCGGTGCTGCTCCAGGAGGGCATCGGCGACACCATCCGGGTGTCGCTGACCCCGGAGCCGGGCGGCGACCGGACCGGCGAGGTGATCGTCGCCCAGCAGATTCTTCAGACCATGGGCCTGCGCGCCTTCATGCCGCTGGTCACCGCCTGCCCCGGCTGCGGCCGCACCACCTCGACCCTGTTCCAGGAATTGGCGGCGGAGATCCAGGACCACGTGCGCGGCCGGATGCCCGAATGGCGGGCCCGTTACGACGGGGTCGAGACCTTCACCCTGGCGGTGATGGGCTGCGTGGTCAACGGCCCCGGCGAAAGCAAGAACGCCAACATCGGAATCAGCCTGCCCGGCACCGGCGAGGAGCCCTCGGCTCCGGTCTATGCCGACGGCGAGCGGATCGGCGTCCTCAAGGGCGGCGATCTGGGGCGACAGTTCCGGGACATCGTCGAGCGCTACGTCGACGATCATTTCCCGCGCAAACGGCATTAACGAACCGGCCCGCGGTTTCCGGGGCGCCGCCGGCCGGCGCGCCGTCCGTGCCGCCGCCCAAGGAGATCAAAGGCGCGCCATGTCCAGATTGCAACCGGTTCGCGGGACCAGGGACCTGCTGCCCGACGAGGCGCGCCGCCACCGGTTGGTGGAGGACGTCGCCTGGCGGGTCGCCCGGCTGTACGGGTTCGGCGAGATCGCCACCCCGATCTTCGAGTTCACCGAGGTTTTCGCGCGCACCCTGGGCGACACCTCGGACATCGTCACCAAGGAGATGTATACCTTCAACGATCGCGGCGGCGACAGCCTCACCCTTCGGCCGGAGAACACCGCCGGGGTGGCGCGCGCCTTCATTTCCAACGGTCTTCAGCAGAGCCTGCCCCTGAAGCTGTTCTACCGGGGCCCCATGTTCCGTTACGAGCGTCCGCAGAAGGGCCGCCTGCGCCAGTTCCATCAGGTCGGCGTCGAGCTGCTTGGCGTCGAGGCGGCGCGGGCCGACGTCGAGGTGATCGCCCTCGCCGCCCAGGTGCTGGCCGACCTGGGCCTCGGCGGCCGAGTGACCCTGGAGTTGAATAGTCTGGGCGACGCCGAATCCCGGGCCGCCTACCGCGAGACGCTGGTCGCCTACCTGGAAACCCGGCATGCCGAACTGTCCGAGGACAGTCGCGCCCGGCTGCGGCGCAACCCCTTGCGGGTGCTGGATTCCAAGGACGAAGGCGATCGCGCGGTGGTGGCCGAGGCGCCCTTGCTGTCGGACAGCCTGAACGACTCCTCGCGGGCCTTCCTCGACGATCTGCTGAACGGCCTGGAGACGGCCGGCGTGGCGTATGTCCTGAATCCGCGCCTGGTGCGCGGCCTTGACTACTACTGCCATACGGCGTTCGAGTTCACCTCCACCGACCTGGGCGCCCAGGGCACCGTGCTGGCCGGCGGCCGCTACGACGAACTGATCACCCAGATGGGCGGCCCGCCCACGCCCGGCATCGGCTGGGCGGCCGGGGTCGAGCGGCTGGCCATGCTGGCCGAGGGACTGGCGGACGCGGACCGACCGGTCGCCGTGATTCCGGTCGGCGCGGCGGCCGAGCCAGAGGCGTTGCGGACCGCGCAACGGCTGCGCGGACGCGGCGTGGCGGTGGACCTGGGCTATTCGGGCAATCTCAAGAAGCGCCTCAAGCGGGCCAACGCGGTCAACGCCGGCACCGCCGTGATGCTGGGCGAAGACGAACTGGCGCGCGGCGTCGCCACGTTGCGCGACCTGGACGCCGGGACCCAAACCGAGGTGGCCCTGACCGAGCTGGACACTTTTCTGGCGGCCGGGAGGGCCTGAACCGAGCATGTCGAGCGATCCGACCCTGCGCCCCTTCGTCTTCGGCGCCAACCACCGCTCCAGTTCCCTGAGCCTGCGCGACCGGTTGTTCGTGGAGGACGCCGACGTACCCGGCTTCCTGGATCGCCTGAAGACCCTCGGAATCGATCAGGCCCTGATCATCTCGACCTGCGACCGGGTCGAGATTCAGGCCATGGTGGACAATCCGGCGCCGGCCGAGGCGGCGCTCAAGGACCTGCTGGCCGACCGCGCCTGCACCACCGCCGACGATCTCGCCCCGTCGGTCTATGTCCACGCCGACGACACGGCGGTGCGCCAGATCTTCGCGGTTGCCGCCGCCCTCGACAGCCAGGTGGTGGGCGAGCCGCAGGTACTGGGACAGGTCAAGGCCTGTCACCGGCTGGCCCGCGACGCCGGCATGGTGGCCGGCGAACTGGAAGGCCTGTTGCAGGCCGCCTACGCGACCGCCAAGCGGGTGCGCACCGACACCCGGATCGGCGAGCGCCCGGTCTCGATCGCCTCGGTGGCGGCCGAGCTGGCGCGCGACCTGCACGGCGACCTGGACCGTTGCGCCGGACTTCTGATCGGCACCGGGGACATGGGCGAACTGGTCGCCCAGGGCCTGGTGCAGGGCGGGCTGTCGGCGCTCACCGTGGTTCACCGCCGGCGTTCGCGGTCCGAGGCGCTGGCCGCGGCGATGAAATGCAAGGTGGCCGACTGGGACGAACTGGGCGACCTTCTGCCGTGGTCGGACATCGTCATCACCGCGTTCTCCGGCCGCCACCACGTGCTTGATCCGGACAAGATTCAGGCCGCCCTGAAGAAGCGGCGCCGCAACCCGATGTTCATCGTCGACACCGGCATTCCGGGCGACGTGGATCCGGCGGTCAACCGCATCGACGAGGCGTTCCTTTACGACCTCGGCGATCTGGAGCGGGTGGCCCTGGATGGCCTCAGCGAACGCGAGGCCGACGCCGTCGCCGCCTGGAGCATCATCGACGAGGCGGTCGGCGGATTCTGCCGGATCCGCTCCGAGCGCGAGGCGGTGCCGCTGGTCACCCGGCTGCGCGAGACCTTCGAGGCGGAGCGCCTGCGCGCCCTGGCCGATGCCGGCGGCGACGCCGACAAGGCCACCCGCCTTCTGACCAGCCGCCTGCTGCACGGGCCGCCGGAGGCCCTGCGCGGCGCGGCGGCGGTGGGCGCCGACATGGACAACATCGCGCAGCTCCTGGACCGTCTGTTCGGCCTCGACCGCCCGGAGGATCGGGAGTCCCGGACATGAGCCTGAACGAGAAACTCGACCGCATCGCGCGCCGGCACGAGGAACTGGGCGTCCTGCTCAGCGCCGGCGGCGGAAGCGACGACTTCGTCCGCATGTCCAGGGAATACGCCGAGCTGGGGCCGATCGTCGAGGCGATCGACGCATTGCGGGCGGCGCGCGGGGAGGTCGAGGACCTCACCCAGCTCGCCGCGTCCGCCGACGACCCGGACATGCGCGCCCTGGCCGAGGAGGAACTGCACGCCCTGCGCGCCCGGCTGCCGGACCTGGAACACGCGGTCAAGCTTCTGCTGCTGCCCAAGGACGCCGCCGACGCCAAGAACGCCATCCTGGAAATCCGCGCCGGCACCGGCGGCGACGAGGCGGCCCTGTTCGCGGCCGACCTGCTGCGCATGTACCAGCGCTACGCCGACGGCCGCAAATGGACGTTCGACGTTCTGGAGCATGGCGAGACCGGCATTGGCGGCATCAAGGAAGTGGCGGTCGAGATCGCCGGCCGCGACGTTTTCGCGCGCCTGAAGTTCGAATCCGGAGTTCACCGGGTGCAGCGCATTCCGACCACCGAATCGGGTGGCCGCATCCATACCTCGGCGGCCACCGTGGCGGTCCTGCCGGAGGCCGAGGAGGTGGACGTGGCGCTGGAGGACAAGGACCTCCGCATCGACCCCTATCGCTCCCAGGGGGCCGGCGGCCAGCATGTCAACACCACCGATTCGGCGGTCCGCGTCACCCATCTGCCGACCGGCATCGTGGCCGCCTGCCAGGACGAGAAGTCGCAGCACAAGAACAAGGCAAAGGCCATGAAGATGCTGCGTGCCCGCATCTACGAGGAGGAGCGGCGACGTCTGATCGACGAACGGGCCGCCGCCCGCAAGGGCCAGGTCGGTTCCGGCGATCGCTCGGAGCGCATCCGCACCTACAACTTTCCTCAGGGCCGGGTGACCGACCATCGCATCAACCTGACCCTGCACAAGCTGGACCGGGTGATGGAGGGCGAGCTGGACGACCTGATCGACGCCCTGGTGGCGGAAGACCAGGCGGCCCGGCTGGCCGACGTGGCCTGACCCCGAAGGACCAGGCGCCGCGCACCCTGGGCGCGGCGCTGACCGCGACCGCCGCCACCCTGGCCCGCGCCGGCATCCCCGACCCGCGCCGCGAGGCGCCCCTGCTGGTTGCCTGGGCGGCCAACATCACGCCACAGACCGTGTTCGGATATCCGGAGCGCCCGCTGTCCACCGCCGCCGCCGGACGGCTGATCGGCGGCACGGCGCGGCGGGCCGCCCGCGCGCCGCTGGCCCATATCGTCGGGGTTCGGGAATTCTGGAGCCTTGCGTTCCGCGTCACCTCCGATGTCCTGATCCCGCGCCCCGACAGCGAAACCGTGATCGAGGCGGTGCTGGCCGCCGGACCGCCGCCCGACGCCCGGCTGCTCGACCTGGGCACCGGCAGCGGCTGCCTGCTCCTCGCCCTGCTCCACGAGCGCCCGCGATGGTCCGGCGTCGGGATCGACCGCGCCCCCGACGCCGTGGCCGTGGCGCGCGCCAACGCCGATGCCCTGGGCCTGGCCGACCGGGCGGCGTTCCTGGCCGGCGACTGGGCGGCGCCGCTGACCGGCCGGTTCGAGGTCATCGTGAGCAACCCGCCCTACATCCCGTCGGACCAGATCGCCGCCCTGGAGCCGGAGGTTCGCGACCACGAGCCGCCACCCGCTCTCGACGGAGGGCCGGATGGACTCGACGCCGTGCGCCGTGTCGCCGCCGCCGCCGCCCGACACCTGACCGGCGGCGGCCTGTTGGCCTGCGAGGTGGGGATCGGTCAGGCCGACGCGGTGACCGCCCTGCTTGCCGAGGCCGGCTTCGCGGGACTCGACCAGCGGCGCGACCTGGGCGGCGTCCCGCGATGCGTGACCGGGTGGCGGAAAACCCCCTAGGGCGGAAAAAAACACTTGGAAAAACCCTTCCGCCCGACTAGGTTGGGGATACGGACTTGGTGGACACAGCCGCCGAGGGCCGGAGATCGGGCGGGGGTAGTCCGTTCCGCAGGATTGAAATCCAACGGTTGACCGATCGATAGTTCTTCTTCGCGATAACCGGATCCGCCAGTTGGCAGGACCGAAGGCGTCTAAGGGGACGCGCGCGAAGTGTGTTGGATGAAGCCAAGACAATCAGAATCAAGGTACCATGAACAAGGGTCCTCACTCCAAGCGTACGCGCACGCGCAATAACGGAAAACGTCACACCAACAATAAAAACCACATTTTCGACAGCAACGGCCCCGAGGTTCGGGTTCGCGGAACGGCCCATCAGGTCCTGGAAAAGTACCTTTCGCTGGCCCGTGATGCCTCGTCGTCCGGGGACCGGATCACCGCCGAGGGTTACTACCAATACGCCGAGCACTACTACCGGGTGATCAGCGCACAGCAGGACGGCCAGACGCCGCCGCGCCAGCCGCGCGCCCCGGGGCACGACCGGGACGGCATGGAGTCCAGCCCCGCCGAGGAGACGCCGGACGCCGCCTCGGCCCAGTCCGTCGAGCCGCCGGCAGCCGAACCCGCCGCCGACGTCGCCCCGCAGCCGCCCCTGGCCGAATCCCTTCCGCCGCCTCCCGAGGCGTCCGAAAAACCGGCCGAACGTCCGAAGCGCGGACGTCCGCGCAAGGTGGTCAAGGAGGCCCCGGAACCCCCGGTCGAGACGTCCCAGGAAGATCCCGGGAACAACGACGGCGAAACCACCGCGACCGCCGCCTGAGGCATCGTGGGTGGTCGCGGGGCGGACTTGCGGCCAACGGCATCCCGCCGCATATCCTAAGTGTCCCGAATCCGAAGTTCGGAGCATTGTTTGGCGGGCGTTTTCGAACTTCGGATTCGACCAGGACACTAGGTCATAATCTGATTCTAGTGTGGTTTTGGATTCGAAGTTCGCCATGGCGTTTGCCCCGAATAATGCCGCGAACTTCGAATCCACCACACTAGTGGTTCGATGCCAACGGATGAGTCCCATCCGTTGGCATCGAACCACCAGATCAATAGCTTAGTGGATCGACCGATCCAAAGCTTGG